>JBHIDS010000049.1:0-13288 GCA_046760205.1 Candidatus Methanofastidiosia archaeon | reverse complement strand
CACGAGGTTCGTCGTGGGGGGAAAGCTTTTAAACCCAAAAGAGATTTAGCATCATAGAAAAGTAGGTGTCTACAATGTTTGAGCTTGGATCTATTCTGGTTCTTGCAGCACTGTTGGTAGCGTTGGCTTCGCTCATCTTTTATATCTTGGGACTCAAGAGAGAGAGATTCACCAAGAGCGGAGATTTTTTGATTAGATTAAAGATGGTCCTTGTGCTTCTTGCAACCTTACAGCTCTTCTACTACTTTCTCTCAGACAATTTTAGGATAGAGTACGTCTTCAGTTATTCCTCCTCTGACCTTGCTTATTACTACAAGTTCTCTGCCCTATGGGCTGGACAAGCTGGGTCCTTTCTTCTCTGGGAGTTCTTCATGGCGATAATCGCCCTTTTTTTAGTTCAAGGAAAGCTCAACAAGAACCTAGTTTTATCCACCTTTTTGGTAATGGAGATATTTTTGCTCTTGATGTTGAACTTTCCACAGACCTCCCCTTTCACCTCTCTTGGAATTCCTGCAAGAGAGGGAAGGGGATTGAATCCACTGCTACAAGATCCTTGGATTGCAATTCACCCCCCAATTACCTTTTTGGGATATGCTCTTCTCACAGTTCCATTCTCATTTGCAATCTCTTCTCTCTTGAAGAAAGAAAGATGGATCGAGGTTTCCCTTCCTTGGACTCTCTTGGGCTGGGTGTTCTTGGGGGCAGGGATTGCAGCAGGGGGTTACTGGTCCTACAGAGACCTTGGCTGGGGAGGTTATTGGGCTTGGGACCCTGTTGAGAACGCATCTCTCGTTCCATGGCTCTGTGCGACAGCCCTACTTCACACCATGCTCATTGAAAAGCACAAAAATTCTTTAAAGAGGGTAAATCTACTCTTGGCAATCTCCTCCTTTGTGGCAGTGCTCTATGCAGCCTTTACCACCAGAACAGGAATAATTCAGTCAATTCACTCCTTTGCAGAGTCCAACATCGATATTTGGTTTGCAGCTTTTCTCTTTGGAGTGGTGCTTGCTTCCCTCTATCTCCTTTTCAAGAGTAAGGAAAACTTTATAGAGGAGGGAAAAAAGTTTGAGTTTCTATCTAGAGAGAACTTCTTACAGCTCATTGCTCTAATGGTATCTCTTTCAGCTCTCTCAGTTTTCTGGGGAATTTTCTCCCCAATCTTAGGAGCTCTTGCAGGGAGGGAGTTTTCTCTCTCTCCAGAATACTACATCAAAGTGAATTTTCCAATTGTCATGATCTCTTTGATACTCCTCGCTCTCTGCCCTCTGGTTTTATGGAAGAAAACTTTAAAAGAAGAGGTTTTGAAGAATTTGAAATATTACCTTTTAATTTCACTTGTAGGTGCAAACCTTCTACCATTTTTTGGTTTTACAGACTGGAGGCTCTCTCTCTTTACCTTATTCAGTCTTCTTGCAACCCTTACCAATGGAGTGGTTCTTTCAAGATACCTCAAAAAGAGTAAGAGGAATCTTGGAGGATACCTAGCACACATAGGGGTGGGGCTTGCCTTATTTGGAATAGTTTGCTCTTCTGTATATGGGGAGGAAACCAGTGTAACTCTTGAAAAGGGAAAGGGAACTTCTATATATGGATACACCTTAAACTATCTGGGGTTGAGAGAGGATCTTAGAGGAAATCCCTTCATCATCATCCAAGGATTTAAGGGAGAGGAAACCTTTGAACTCAACCCAAGACTCTCCTTTAATCCCTTCTTTGGAAATTTTTTAAGACAACCCTCTATAAGGCACTCTCTCACAGAGGATTTATACGTCTCTCCAGTGGATCTGAGCAGGGGGCTCGGTGTTTCATCTGAAAAGGGAATGCTTGAACTTTCCAAGGGAGAGAGCAAGACTCTTTTAGATTACACCCTAATCTTTAAAGGATTTGAGCTTGGAGAGCATCAGACCTCCTCTCAGATAGCGGTGGGAGCGGTAATCGAGGTGGAGTTTGGAGAAACTCAAATCACTCTTGTTCCCAAGATGGTTTTCGAGGAGGGAAAAAATCCTAGATCTATAAATGCAAAGATTGAGGAAAATGTCTTCCTTGTGATAGATGGCTTCGAGGCTGACAGAGGGATAGTTTACCTCTCCATCGTTGATGAGGATTTGAATCCTATTCAAACTGAAGAAGAGGACTATGTGGTGGTGATGATAAAGAGAGAGCCGGGCATCGCAGCTTTATGGCTTGGAGTCATTTTAATGATCTTTGGTGGAATTGTTGCATTTTCAAGAAGGTTTTCTGAAGCTCAGAAATTTGATTTGAGATTGAAGAAAAGGAGAAAGAAAAAAAGCAAAAAAACAAGGGAGAAGATCTCAGAAAGAAAAAGAGAGGAAAAGAGGAGAGCAAGAGAACTTCTACTTTCCAAAAGAATCTCAGAGGAAACCTACAGGAAACTCATAGCAGAAATTGAGGGAGAGTGATTTTATGATACATGGAGTTGAGCTTAAAAATTTGAAGTTGATTCCAGACGAGAGGGGTTTTTTGGTTGAGCTTTTGAGAAGTGACTGGGAAATTTTCGAGAAGTTTTCTCAGGTATACCTCACCACCGCATATCCAAACGTTGTAAAGGCATGGCACTACCACAAGTTCCAGACAGATTTCTTTGTGTGTGTTAGAGGAATTGCTAAAGTGGTGCTCTATGACTCAAGAGAGAACTCAGAGAGCTTTAGGGAGATAAACGAGTTTCATCTAGGTGAGAGAAATCCTCTGCTTTTGAAGATTCCACCCTTGGTGATTCACGGCTTCAAAGCCATAGGCACGAAAGAGGCTTACATATTGAATTTTCCAACAGAACTCTACAATCACCAAAATCCAGACGAGTACAGACTTCCTCCAGACACCAAGGAAATACCCTATGAATGGAACCTGATGAAAGGCTTGAAGCACGGGTGAGGATATGAAGGGTGTTGTGCTTGCAGGAGGAACTGGAACGAGACTCTATCCACTTACCAGGGTCACCAACAAGCACCTTCTTCCAGTGTATGACAAACCCATGATCTACTATCCAATTCAAACTTTGGTGAATGCAGGAATTACAGACATTCTTTTGGTTTGTGGAGGGGAGAGGGCAGGAGATTTTCTAAGGCTTTTAGGAAATGGGAACGAGTTTGGGCTGAAACACTTGAACTACACCTATCAAGAGGGAAGTGGGGGAATTGCAGAAGCTCTTTCATTGGCAGAGCACTTTGCAGAAGACGAGAAGCTTTCGGTGGTGCTTGGGGACAACATCATCGAGGGTAACATTCTCAAAGCCAAGAAAAACTTTTTAAAACAAGAAAAAGGTGCAAAGATAATCCTAAAGGAGGTGGAGTATGCCAAAAGATTTGGTGTGGCAGAGTTGAAGGATGGAAGAATCCTTTCAATAGAGGAGAAACCAAAAGTTCCAAAGAGCAAGTTTGCAGTCACAGGAATCTACTTCTACGACTCTGAGGTCTTTGATATAATAAAAACCTTAGAGTACTCAGAGAGAGGTGAACTTGAAATAACGGACGTGAACAACATATACCTAAAAAGAGGAGAGTTATCCTATGAGATTCTCTCTGGTTGGTGGACCGATGCTGGAACCTTTGAGTCTTTGTTCAGAGCAAACCGTTTGGTGAGAGAGAGTGGGGCAAATAAGTTAGAGATTTAACGAAAAAATTAAATAGACAAAAGATGGAGGCAAATAGATGAAAATCCTCATAACAGGCGGTTTAGGTTTCATGGGTTCAAATCTTTGCGAGTATCTTTTAGAGAGACATCCAGAGTACGAGATCGTAATCTACGATGCCCTAACCTATGCTGGAAGAATTGAGAACATAAAGCATTTTAGAGAAAGAGTGAAGGTTGTGATAGGGGACATCAGAAATCAGGTGGATGTATTCAAAGCCATAAAAGATTCTGATGTAGTTTATCATCTGGCAGCAGCCTCCCATGTGGATCGCTCCATTGAGAATCCAGAACCTTTCATGACCACCGAGTTTATTGGAACCTATAACCTATTAGAAGCTTTAAGAAAGTACGACAAGAAATTGATTCACATCTCTACTTGTGAGGTTTATGGAGAAGCTCTCGAAACTCCAATGACTGAAGAGCATCCTTTGAATCCAAGAAGTCCATATGCAGCTTCAAAGTGTGGAGCAGACAGGCTTTGCTATTCCTACCACATCACCTACGGAGTCCCAGTTACCATAGTGAGGCCTTTCAACAACTATGGCAAAAGACAGTTTCCTGAAAAGTTAATACCAAACTTCATCACAAGAGCCATTCTCAACAAAAAACTTCCAGTCTATGGAAAGGGAGAAGCCACTAGGGATTGGTTGTATGTCGAGGACTTCTGCTGTGCCATGGAGATGCTAATTGATAAGAACCTTAAAGGAGAGACCATAAATTTGGGAGCTGGAAACGAGAGAAGCGTTATCCAAATAGCCACTTTGGTTCTTTCTTATCTTAAAAAGGATGAATCTTTGATAGAGTATGTGAAGGACAGACCAGGCAACGTCCCAAGATTTTTGGGAAGCTATGAGAAAGCTCAAAAACTTCTTGGATGGAAACCTGAAACCGTATTCGAGGATGGTTTGAAAAAAACTGTTAAATGGTATGTTTCAAATGAGTGGTGGTGGAAGCCATTAGTGGTGAGATGAGAATCCAGATGATCGCCCCCACTCCCTTCTTTGCAGACAGAGGGTGTCACGTGAGGATCTTGGAGGAGGCAAGAATTCTAAAAAAACTCGGCAACGAACTTAAAATCTGTACATACCATAATGGCAGAAACCTTGAAGCTCTCGACATTATAAGAATTCCAAACATTCCATGGTACAAAAAACTTGAAGCCGGACCTTCATATCACATGCTATATCTTGATTTTTTCCTAGCTTTGCTCTCTTTTAAGGTTGGGTTGAGTTTCAAACCTGATTTGATTCATGCCCACCTCCAGGAAGGAGTTTTTGCTGGAAAGCTAATCTCAAAGTTTAAAAAGATACCCCTTGTTTTGGATGCACAGGGATCTCTCACAGGAGAGATGGTTGATCATGGATTTTTGGATGAGAGTGGATTAAGGCACAGTTTTTTCCACAAGTTCGAGAGGTACTTGAACAATGCCACAGATGCAGTTTTGTGCAGCTCAATGAATACCTTGAAAGTCTTCAGGGAAGAATTTAAAGTTTCTCCTGAAAAACTTCACCATATTCCAGATGGTGTCGATACCAAGATTTTCAATCCCCAATTAGACGTTTCAGATTTAAGAGGAGAGCTAAAGCTCGAGGGAAAGAGGGTTGTTCTCTACGCTGGGCTTTTGACAGAGTACCAGGGAATCAACTATCTGCTTGAGGCTATTCCTCTTGTTATTGAGGACTTTGAAGATGCTCACTTTTTGATAATAGGTTATCCAAGAATCGAGTACTACAAAAAGATTGCTAAAAAGTTGAAAGTTTTAGAACACACGACCTTTCTTGGAAGGATTGAGTATGCAGAACTTCCAAGATATCTGTGCCTTGGAGAGCTTGCAATCTCTCCAAAGATTCCCAAAAACGAATCCAATGCAAAGCTTTTGAACTACATGGCCTCAGGGCTTCCAACAGTGGTGTTTGAGCATCCTGTTAACAGAGAGCTTTTAGAAGATTTGGGAATTTATGCCAAACTCAGAGATTCATATTCTCTTGCTTCGTGTATCAAAAAGATTTTGAAAGATGAGAAACTCTCTAAAAAACTCTCAAAAAAGGTGAGAGAGAGGGCGGTGGGGAAGTATTCTTGGAAGAGCATTGGAGAAAAGTTGATAGAGATTTACATAAAGGTTCTTAAAAGAGGGGAATGATTTCAACCCACCCACTCATCCCTCTCTAAAATCTTGGAAACTAGGAAAATCGCAATTATGGTGAAGAGAGAGTAAACTCCAAAGTACGAGAGGATCTCAGAGAGAAAAAGGGAGGGATTACTTGTTATCTTTACCACGATGTTGAAGGGTGAGAAGCTCTGCAAAAAGCTCACCTGTTGTGGAAGCTTGAAGAAGGTTAGAAAGGTTATGAGCATGAGAAACAGGGTTAAGAGGAGGTTTGACTCTCTAAGTGAGGAAGAAAGAGTGGAGAATATCACGACTGTTACAAAGAGAAGGAACATGAGGAGAGTTAAGAAAAGATATAAAGTAAACTCGTTGTAGATGAGGGGATATCTTACCTTTAAAATCTGAATCCACAAAAATACCTCTAAAAAACTTAAAAACACCACTGGGATCAACTTCCCGAGGGCAATGTCTGACCTTTTAATGGGTGCACACATTAAAATCTCCAAGGTTTTTCTCTCTTTTTCAGTAACTATGGAGTCACTCAAGATGTTCATCGAGATAAAGATTGGAAGAAGGATTATCAATGGAACTAAAATAGAACTCATTATCTCGATGTAGGGAGCTTTGAAAAAAAAGATCCCTTTCTTTACGTTCTCAAAGGACCAGTTGTACCTTGAGAGGTTGTAGTTCTCTTCCACTATATCATAGATAATCTCTGTGTAGTTGGGATCTGACTCTATTAAAAAACTTCCATTTTTATAGGTAACTTTAGCAATGGCTCTATTGTAATTTTGTGTCATTCTGATTCTTGCATCTCTACTCATCATAAAGTAGAAATCCTCATCGTCAGAATCCACCATCACATCTCCAACAAAGATTATGGCGTTTTGAATTTCTGAGTAGAAGCCTCCGAGAAAGATGATTCCAATGACTATAAAGATCTGGAGTGAGAGGGTGAAGAGATAGGTATTCTCTGTCAAAATGTCAGAGAGTTCTTTTCTTGCAATTATAAAATACTTCATAAAAGCACCCCTAAAAGATGAAGATTGTAGAGAGAGTGAAGCAAGGTGGAAATCAAGAGAAAGGCAAGAAACCTTAATTTTCCAAAGTGAACTCCAAAGGCTACAAGGGATGAAGCCACAGAATGAGCAAGGATGGTAGTTAAGGCTCTCAAGAGCATCACCTGCAAAACATCACCCGGAAGCAACCTCAAGATTGCTATTCCAAAGAAGACATTCTCAAATAGAGAGAATCCTATTCCAGAGAGAGCACCACAAAAGAGGATTTTTGAAAGAGAGAGTTTAAAGTATCTCTTGGATGCCATTACCGCCAGAGACTTTGAAAATTCCTCTGATAAGGCAAAGAAAAAAACCAGAAGATACAAACTGAACCCCTGAAAGTTCACGCCCAAAAAGTAGGTGAGAATGACTCCCACCGACAACTCCAAAACCAGAGCAAGCAAAACCGAAAAACCTCCCCCAAGAAAACATATTAAGAAGGGATTTTTTCCAAAGACCTTGAAAAACTCCAAGAGAAGGGAGAATAGGGAAGGTCTTGGTCCAAAGTAAAAATCATCCCTTTGATACATCTTCATGGTGAAGGCGAGAAAGGTGAGAGAAATTGTAAGGGCAGGAAGAGTGGAGTAGAGAAACTCTCTTGGATTGAACCCCTGAGCGTTTATCGATAGAGCAAAGGAGAGGGGAGAGAGATAGGAGATGTGCTTTGCCACAGAGTAGAGAGTTGATGTTCCAAAGAGAAATGCAAAGAGAAAGACATAGAGGATTGTTATGAGAAAACCTGCCTCCTTGTAATTCTTTGAGAAAACTGAGATGAAGGCTGAAAGGCTAGAGATGAGGAGGGCTGTTAGAAAAAGGGGAATTAAAATCAGAAGGTTTGAAACCCTGCCCATAAAGAACAGAACCACAATCCACAAGACGAGTTGAGAAAGGATTAAGAAGAGCACAGAGAGAATTTTTGAGGAGATTATCTTCCACTCATCAACAGGAAGAGAAAGAAGAATCTCTCCAGTTCTCCTCTCCTTTTCTGAAACCACAAGGTCCACCAACAAACCTGAGGAGATGAAGATGGGTAAGAGGAGGATGAGAATAACAGAGTAACCCATATTTTTATCTTGGAGTATTTGGGTGGTCTTTCTTATCTCCTCCCTTGCCCTTTCCCTCTGCCTCTCAATCCTCGATAGAGCCTCTTCATCTCCAGCCTTCTCTGAAATCTCAGCCTCTATTTCCTCAGAGGAGAGCTTTGCAAGAATTCTCCTAAGATGGAACTCAGCCACCAAAGATTTTGGATTTTCAAGATCAAGGAGGATAAAATCATCTGTGAAAACCAAAGAGAGCTTTTTTTCGTGAAAGAGCCCCAAGGCTTTATCTTCTTCCATGATGAAAATTTGAAATACCTCCTCCTTCTTCATAGATTCATAAATTTCGTTTCTTAAAGTTAGAGCGATGGGCATGAAGTCTTTGGAGGTTGAAAAGTTCAGGATATCTCCCTGGGCTGCAGTTAGAAAGTCATCTATAACAGGAATTATCAAGAGCACTAAGAAAAACTGGAAGATGAAAGCTATAAGGAACTTCCGATTCCTAAAGATGCCCACAAACTCCCATCTTGAAAGTTTTAAAAGCTCTCTAATGACTCTCACCCTCTGTTAACCTTATGAAAACCTCAGTTAGGGTGCCTTCACTCAGTTCCCTTTTCAACTCTTGAGGACTCCCAATCCTCATTAACCTTCCAAAGTTCAGAAAACCTATCCTGTCACACAACTCGTCAGCCTCCTCCATGTAGTGGGTACACAAGACTATGGTCTTTCCCTTTAGAGTCTTGATGAATCCTCTCACCCTCTTCGAAGTGGCTGGATCCAACCCCATGGTGGGCTCATCCAAGATAAGAATCTCTGGATCATGCAGTAAAGCTCTCGCCAAGGCAAGCCTGTGCCGCATTCCCTTGGAGAAGGTCTCAATTTTGGTATCTTTCCTCTCATAGAGTCCCACAAAGCCCAAGAGCTCCTCAATTCTATCTCTTGGATTTGGGACCTCGTAAAGCTTTGCAAAATACTCCAAGAGCTGGTATGCGGTAGGCTTGGTGTAGAGATTTGGTTCCTCAGGGAGATAACCGATTCTTTTTTTCAGCTCAAGCTTGTGTTTCTCAAAGTCCATTTTGTCTATGAATATCTTGCCAGAAGTTGGATGAAGGATTCCACACATGAGACGAATGGCAGTTGTTTTTCCTGCTCCATTTGGACCAACTAGTCCAAAGAGCTCTGATCTTTTTACCTTAAAGGAGAGAGAGTCCAAAGCCCTTATGTTTCCAAAATCCTTGGTAACATCCTTTAGAACTATCATGATTTTCAATCTTTGAAATAATATATAAAGTTGATGTTTGGGTGTTTATGACTCTAATCTCGTTCAAATAATTATAAATAATGTGAAAATTATGAAAGAAAGAGAAAAGAATATAAGTGAGAAAAACTTGAGGGAGATAAAGAGTCCCTTAGATAATTTGTTTGATCAACACAGGAGGTGATGCAAAAAATGAGTAAAAAGATTTGTAAGGAGAAAGGTTCATCCAAAGAGAGGATATACGACAGTGTCGCATATACTCTAAAAATGAAAGGATATCCGGCAGCGTTGGATATGAAGGAGTTATATGAAATACCGGCATGATTGGCTAAGAAAAGAAGAAGAGGTTTGAGGGAATGGAAAGAAACAAAGAAATTCAAGACATATTTGAAATCGGTGATGATTCCTTACAAGGTGTGCTGGGGTATCATCTTTATGTCACTGCTATGTACAAAGCTACAAATAAAAATTTATTAAGAGATCAGCTTCCTGATGGATTGATTCCACATACCCACAGCTGGAATAGATTCTATACAAAAGAAGATTTGATGGAGAAAATGGAATCAATTTTCGAATTATACCAATCAAGAATAAATTTGATTGCAATGGTAAATGTATTTGAAGTCGTATTAAAGAGATTAATTGATATAGGAGATGGCTTATTAGTGCTTGAAAGAGAAGCCGAAGACTTTCGCAACTCCAAAGTTGATGATGAAAGTTTATTACTAATGTCTGGCGTTGACCAATATGTAATTACTTACAAATATTCGATATGTCATAGGATAGTAAGTGAAAAATATTTGACCAATATCTACGATGAATATAGAGAACTCCATGATCCTATAATTAAAAATGGAAGAATTATCGGAAGATGGTTTGTCAAAGAAGGGAAAATATGCTACTTACTTTATGAGAAAATAAAGAATAAGGCAGAACTATATCAGAGAATTAGAGAAATGGAAGAATTCCTTAGGGAATAGTTGCATCGGGGCGGAACTCTGCGGCCGCTCCTATCGTCGCTCCCTTGCCTCATTCCGCTACGCTCCGTTCGGTCATATAACAAACGAATAAAAGGGAAAAATCAAAGATTTCCTCAAATCGCCTTCAGCGACTTCAGATACACGCAAAACATTATGTACAATCAAAAGAAAAGCATCAAAGGGTAAGTTTTATATACTTAGTTAATTAAAACATTAATATGGGATACCTATATAAAAAAACTGAAACACATGATAAAACCATTTTGGAATTGAGAACAAAGAATTTTTACATTTTTGCAATAATTGTTCTTTTATCCTTGATTCCAGCTGTTTATATAGTTGCTCTTTATTTTGAGAACAATGTAAATCTTTTCTGAATTCCTTACGTGCTTTTATTGATCTTTATCTATGCAATTCTTGATGGTAGAGCAATTATAAAAATATTGTTTTCAAGAAATAAAGTTCGAAAAGGTTCTGTATTTAGTTTTAAAAACCCTGTTAAATATACAATAAAAAAATGAAAATAAAGAATCAAAACATGGTGGTGTTCTTAACACTAGCAATATCCTCTTTCATGCTTGGAATAGTGTTTATGATTACCACTAAAATAAAATAGATATTAATTCCATTCTTTATAATGGGTTTTGCAATTATAATAGGATATTTCCTAAGTTTAAAAAAGAATAATGTTCTGTGATTAATCATAAAAAATAATATTTGCATCATCTTTTTTTGGGATTATTTAATAACGAAAAATAAAACTGCCTTTCTTTTGACTCAAGCCACGCTGCGCTCTCCTCCTTTCAGTCGTCGGGGCATATAACAGGGAATAAAAGGAAAATTGCTCGGCTCGCAATTTTCCCAAATTTTTCTTCCACTTCGTTCCAGAAAAACTTCTTTTATCCGCAACCCGTTATATGAAATGGTGATTTCTAACGAGCGAGCTTTTAGATAAACTTTATATAACCACAAAATTAACTAATGAACATAGATGGTCAAAATGAACTCAAAAAATGACAGGATATTACGAGTACATAGAACCAAGGCTCAGGCAAAAGAGAGTTACGACAAGATTAGTCGATTTTACGATTATTTTGCTGGAGTATTTGAGAAAAAATACAGAAATATGGCGTTAGAGCGATTAAACATTAAAAGAGGGGAAACTGTTCTGGAGATCGGTTTTGGAACTGGACATTGCTTGAAGCAAATGGCTGAGTCAGTGGGTGAGAATGGTAAGGTTTATGGTATCGACATTTCCTCTGGGATGCTGGAAGTTAGCAAGCAGAGACTTGAAGAAACCGGACTTTTGGATAGAGTCGAACTATACTGCGGAGACGCATTAAAAATGCCTTACGAGGATAATAAATTCGATGCCGTTTTCATGAGCTTCACCCTTGAACTTTTCGATACGCCCGAAATCCCGAAAGTTCTTGGTGAAATCAAGAGAGTCTTAAAACCAAATGGCAGGCTTGGAGTTGTTAGTATGTCAAAAGAGGATGGGGATTTGATATTATTGAGGCTGTATGAGTGGATACACAAAAAAATCCCCCAATATGTTGACTGCAGACCAATCTATGTTGAACAATCAATAAAGGATGCCAGGTTTGAGATAGAGTACAGAGAGAAAGTGAAATTATTTGGATTACCAGGGGAGATTGTTATTGGCGTGAACCTGTCCTAAATCACAACATCATATAACAGCATTTTTGCGGTTCTCTCGATGATTCGGGATCATCCAAATCGCCTCAGAACTTCGCAAATACATAAAAAGTTATTCACACTTAAATTAATACGAGACCCATAACCCAAACCCTCAAAAAGCTTTTAACGTTTATGATCAAGGTGAGGTATGCAAAACCTCAAACTCGCTCTTGCACAGATAAATCCCACTGTGGGAGATTTAAAAGGCAACGCTGAAAAGATAATCTCCCACATCGAAAGAGCAGAAAGGCTTGGGGCAGAACTCATCTTATTTCCAGAGCTTGCAATCACTGGTTATCCTCCAAAGGACCTACTCCTAAAACCATCCTTTGTGAGGAAGAACCTGAAAAAGCTTAAAGAAATTGCAATGAGAGTTTCAAAATCTTTTGTGGTCCTGGGCTTTGTGGATGAAGTAGAGAAAAATATATTCAACGGAGCAGCTCTCCTTCATCGAAAGAAATTGATTGGAGTCCAGCACAAAAGTAATCTTCCAAACTACGATGTCTTTGATGAGAAGAGGTATTTTGAAAAAGCGAAAGATTCAAAGATCTTCAAAATAAAGAAAACAAAGGTAGAAATCAGTATATGTGAGGATATATGGAAGGAGAATCCCACAAAGCTTCAGGCTGAGAAGGGAGCAGAACTCATTCTGAACATCTCTGCATCCCCATTTTATGCTGGAAAGCTGAAAGAGAGGATTGCACTTTTGAAAGAGAGAGCGAGAGAAAATAGGGTTTTCATAGCCTATGTAAACCTAGTTGGAGGACAGGATCATCTGGTCTTTGATGGAGGAAGTTGTCTTTTCAACGATGAGGGAAGGCTAATAGCCTTCTCCAAACGCTTTGAAGAGGACTTACTCATGGCAGAGTTGAAGACTCCAAAGATAGAGCTTGAGAAGAAGGATTCAAGAGAGGAGATTCTTCAAGCTTTGATTCTTGGTATCAAAGATTATGTGAGAAAAAATGAATTTGAAAAGGTTTTAATTGGCTTGAGTGGGGGTATAGACTCCTCCCTCACAGCTGTGCTTGCCACCAAAGCTCTTGGATCTAAAAATGTCTTGGGAATTTTGATGCCCTCAGAAATTACCCCAAAGCAAAGTATTGAGGATGCCAAAAAACTGGCTTTAAACCTTCAAATCAAGTACAAGGTAATTCCAATCTCAAAAATCTTTGACTCTTATCTTGAAACTCTGCATGAGGAGTTTAGAAAAACTAAAAAAGATGTGACTGAGGAGAACATCCAGGCGAGAATCAGGGGAAATATTCTAATGGCAATCTCCAACAAATTTGGATATTTGGTTTTGAACACGGGAAACAAATCAGAGCTTGCCATGGGCTATGTGACTCTCTATGGAGACATGTCTGGAGGGCTTGCAGTTCTCTCAGATGTTCCAAAGACCTTGGTTTACGAGCTTGCAAATTTCATCAACATGAGAAGAGAGATAATTCCAAAAAGCATAATCAAAAAGGAGCCCTCGGCAGAGTTGAGGGAGG
>JBHIDS010000048.1:0-13343 GCA_046760205.1 Candidatus Methanofastidiosia archaeon | reverse complement strand
AAGTGTGGAATAGGTTTGTGTGGAAGCTGTGAGATAGATGGAAAGTTGGTTTGCCTCGATGGTCCAGCCTTCTTCGATCATGAACTGAGAGAAGATTTTGGAAGGTTTAAGAGGGATGAGTGTGGGAGAAGGGTTAGGTTATAATTCCCACATCATTCTCAAATACAATCCTACCGTGCAGAAAGACTTTCTCAACACATCCCCTCACTTTAAAGCCATGAAATGGGGAGTGTTTGGCCTTACTCAAAAACTTCAAGGAATCTATTTTGTTCTCCCTCTTCAAATCTATCAGGGTAAAATTCGCAGGCGAGTTGAGAGAGAAGGAATTATCTCCTAAAATTCTACAAGGGTTTTGGGAGAGCTTTTCTGAGAGCTCAAAGATGTTGAGTAAACCCTTGTTTACACAATCGAGCATCAAAGGGAGCATGGTTTCTATTCCAGAAATGCCGAAGGCATCTCTTTTTTTCTGGTATAAAATATGGGGAGCATGGTCAGAGGCTATCACGTCTATGTATTTTAAATTCTTTAGCAAGAATATTCTATCTCTCTCAGAAGAAAGCTCAGGTTTTACAAAGGTTTCAGGTTTTAATCTTTCATGGTTTTTTCTCGTTAAGAGCAAGTGATGGGGTGTTATCTCTGAGGTTATGTTTTTGTCTTTATTTACAATCAAGTACTCCAATTCTTTTTTTTGGGATATGTGGCATATGTGAAGTTTTGTGTTGTACTTTTTTGAAAGCTCTACACATCTTTTCATGTTTTCAAAATCAGCATGAACTGCAATTGGAATTTTCAAGGAAAACAATTTTTCTAGATCATCGTTAAACGTTAAATGACCTGTGGTTTTCGAGAGGTAGATTTTTAGAAAGGGAGGAGTATAGCTTTTGAAGACTTTCTCAATTTTAGGAGTAATCCTCACTGCCCCCATGTTTACTCTAAAATCGCAATTTGAATATTCTTCAAAGAGCTTCAATCTCTCCTCATAAATCTTCTTTGTGAGAATTGGGGGATTGGTGTTTGGCATGTCAACTATTCTTGTGATTCCACCTGCAAGGGCGGCTTTGGTACAACTCTCAACGGTTTCCTTTTCCCTCTCCCTAAAGTCTCTCGTATGAACGTGCAAATCTGTAACGTTCTGTAGGGCTAATCTTTTTTCTAAATCAATTCCCTTCTCTTGAATATTCCTTTTGATTTTTTTTATCTTCCCATTTTCAACCTCTATATCGCACTCTATTATCTCTCTCGGTGTCACGACTCGGAGGTTTTTAAAAATTTGTGGAGTTTCCATCGATTTTTTTTTCAATTGAAATTTATAAGGTTTTGGGGTTGCCTTCAACTTCATTATTTTCAATATTTTTTATGATCTTATAGCATCTTTTTTGATATAAATTTTTTTGTGTCAGAATACTTAGGTAAAAAATCAGAAATTACAGAAAACTTGATCAAGGAAATACATAAAATTTTAGTTAAAAATGTCGGGGGTGGAACTCTTGAACCAGAAAGATTTAGAAAAGTTCAAAATTATGTGATAAACTCACTAACAGGAGAGATAATTTATATCCCACCACCACATTCCAAAGTTCCTCAACTTATGAAAGAATTTGTTGAGTGGTTAAATAAAAAATCTAATATTTCACCAGTGCTCACAGCAGGTATCAGCCAGTATCAATTTCTTGACATTCATCCCTTTTTAGATGGAAATGGTAGAACTGCCAGAGTCCTCTGCACTCTCATTCTCTATCAGAATGATTATGATTTTAAGAGGCTTTTCTCATCATCTGAATATTATGATAAGAATCGTCGTAAGTATTATGATGCTATTCAGTCAGTAAGAGAGAAGAACATGAATATGACAGGATGGCTTGAATATTTTACAGAAGGTCTGAGAAGTCAACTGATGGAAGTAAAGATAAAGGGAGAGAACGCTATTAAAAGGGAAGCTATTATAGAAAAGGCTAAAAGACTTAACTTGAATGAACGCCAACAAAAAATTTTATTACATATTTTAAATGAAAAACGGTCTTCAGTGGAAGAAATTAGACAGAAGTTCAATTTAGTGAGGCGAACAGTCCAGCGTGATCTCGCAAAATTGGTTGAGTTAGGTTTAATAAAGGAAATGGCTAAAAGCAAGACAGACCCTACGAAATATTATGAATTACTGTGACAATACTGTGGCATTTACTGTGACAAGTTGTCTTTAGAAGGTATCCAAACATGTTAAACTTGAAATACAAAAATTTTGCTAATAAATTCACTCACCACCCGATAACTTAACAGAATCCCTCACCCAAAACCTTATATACTTTTCAGGTCTATGTATAAATCTCTTCTGGTGATCGATTGAGAGACTTTGTGTCAATAAGAGATTTCTCTAAGTCAGAGATTTTAGAAATTCTAAAGATTGCAGAGGAAATGGAGAAATTCCCTCAAGCAGAGCTTTTGAAGGGAAAAATTCTTGCAACCCTCTTCTACGAGCCTTCTACAAGAACTCGTCTCTCCTTTGAGTCTGCCATTCAAAGGCTTGGAGGTTCTTGTATAGGTTTTTCAAAGCCAAGTTCTGCATCAGTCTCAAAGGGAGAGTCCTTGGCAGACACTGTAAGGATAGTGGAGAAGTATTCAGATGTGATGGCAATAAGACATCCAGCAGATGGGGCTGCAAGGCTTGCAGCAGACGTTTTAAAGATCCCAGTGATAAATGCTGGGGATGGTTCAAATCAGCATCCTACCCAGACTCTTCTCGATTTGTACACAATGAAAAAAGAGTTTGGAAGACTGGATTTGAGGATTGCTTTGATGGGGGATTTGAAGTACGGAAGAACTGTGCATTCTCTAATCTATGCCCTCTCTCTCTTCGATGTTTACCTTCAACTCTTCTCTCCAGAGAGCCTTGAGCTTCCAAAGTACATGAGGGATTATTTAAAAGAGAAAGATGTTGATTTTGAGGAGATTAGAGAGATGGAGGAGTTGGATTGCGAGGTTATATATGTTACCAGAATTCAAAAGGAGAGATTCCCAGACTTGGAGGAGTACGAGAGGGTAAAAGGCTCTTATGTGATTGACAGGGAGAGCTTGAAATATCTTAAAGGTGCAAAGATAATGCACCCCCTTCCAAGGGTAGATGAGATTGCAAGAGAAATTGATTCCTGTGAGAATGCTATCTACTTCAAACAAGCTGGCAATGGAATTCCAGTTAGAATGGCAACTCTCGCAATGGCTTTGGGGGTGGTTCCGTGAGAAAAGAACTCAAAGTCTCTGCCATTAGGGACGGTACTGTGATAGACCACATAACCCAAGGAAAGTCCTTCGAGGTGGCAAAGATTCTAAATCTCGAAAAATTTAAGGATACACTAACCATAGCCATGAACGTTTCATCCGAAAAGAGTGGGAAAAAGGACGTTGTGAAAATAGAGAATCGAGAACTCTCGGAAAACGAGGTTAACAAGATATCCCTCGTTGCTTCAAATGCCACTTTAAACGTGGTTAGAGACTTTGAAGTTGTAGAGAAAAAGAAAGTAAGGGTGCCTGAAAAAATTGAAAATCTCCTAGAATGTTCCAACCTCTTCTGTGTCACAAGGAAAGAGGATGTGAAAACCAAATTCATCCTCGAGTCTTCAAAACCTCTAAAACTCAGATGTTACTTTTGTGACAGGATTATGATGAGAGAAGAAATCCTTGAGAGGCTCAGGTGATCCTGTGTTTGAAAAAGAGCCTGGAATTATTCCTGCCTTAGATGTTAGACTTTCAAAGGCAGAAGAGCTCGTGAGAGAGCTTAAAGATATCGAAGAGATAAGTGCCTTTAAGATTTCCTCCCTCCTAGCTTTGGAGCATGGATTAAGAGAGGTTGCAAAGAGGCTTAAAACGTATGAAGTAAACCTGATCTACGACCACCAAAAAGGGTGTACAGACATTCCAGAGATAGTTTCAAGGCAGGTGGAGATGGTTGCAGAGTACAACGTAGATGCCTTCATCGCAATGCCTTTGGGTGCAGGAAGTGCATCCCTTGAGGCTTTTCTCAATACCTGCAAAGCCTTGAACGTTCTCCCAATAGTCTTGCTCTCCATGTCCCATCCTAAGGCAGATGCCTTTTTATCAGAAAGCTATCTTGGAAAACTCTTATTACAGATAGAGGGGCGGGTTGAGTATGTCATTGCCCCTGCAACCTATCCTGAAAAGATCTCAGAGATCAAGAAGAGAATGGCGGATGTTAAGATAATCTCACCTGGAGTAGGACCTCAGAAGACTGGGGATTTCATAGTTGATGCTAAAAACGCCATAAAGGCTGGTGCAGATCATTTAGTGATTGGAAGAGCCATATATTCTGCAGAAAATCCTAGAAGAGTAACAGAAGAAATTCTTGATGCCCTTAGGTGAGAGAATGGAAGAATGGAAAAAGAATTTTTTAAAGCTGCTTCTTGAAAGGGAAGTCTTGAGATTTGGAGAATTCAGGTTGAAGAGTGGAAGGTTCTCCCCATACTTTTTCAATCTCGGAAAACTGAGTGATGGAGAAGCTCTCTGGAGATTGGGGGAAGCCTTTGCAAGAAGTATTTTGGATTTAAATATTGAAATCGATTACATCCATGGACCTGCTTACAAGGGAATTCCCATTGCTTCTGTTACCTCAGCTTGTCTATGGAAGAACTTCAAGATGAAAGTGAGATGGGGGTACGACAGAAAGGAGATGAAGAACTATGGAGACATTGAAGACAAATTCATAGTTGGAGAACTTTTAGAGGGTGATTCCATCTTGCTGGTGGATGACGTGCTAACCACTGGAAAGACGAAGCTTCAAAACATGGAAAAACTCAAGATGATTGGATTAAACCTTGAGTTTAAAGGGATTCTAGTTGCCTTTGACAGGGAAGAGAGGGATGAGGATGGAATTTGTGCCTCTCGTAGATTTGAGGATGAGGGAATCTCCTTTTTTTCGATATTCAAGGCAAGAGAGGTCTTTCACTATCTACTTTCAAGAGAGATTGGGGGAAAGATTTATGTAAAAGATGAACTTTATGAGAAATTTGAAAAGTACATGAAAAGGTATGGGTGCTGAAATGGAGCTTTTCGGTTTGAAATTCAAAAACCCAATTCTCACAGCTTCTGGAATTTTGGGCATATCTCAAAAGCTTTTTAGAAGGCTTGAAAAGGCAGGCTGTGGGGGCATCGTCACCAAATCTATTGGTTTAAAACCTGGGGCAGGTTATAAAAATCCCACAGTTGTAGAGCTTGAGTATGGTCTTATAAACGCCATGGGACTCCCAAATCCAGGAATAGATGCCTTCATCTCTGAGATAGAGGATTTGAAGCTTAAAATTCCACTAATAGTCTCGATATTTGGAAGAGATGGAAAAGAGTTTTCAAAGCTTGCAAAAGAACTTGAAGATAAATGCGATGCTTTAGAGCTGAATGTTTCCTGTCCTCACACAAAGATTCTTGAGATTGGACAGCATTCCGAAGCTGTTTTTAAGGTTACAAAGACTGTTAGGGATTCCTGTGAAATTCCAATTCTTGTAAAACTCACCCCAAATGTCACAGATATTGTAAAAGTGGCAAAGCAAGCTGAAAAGGGAGGAGCAGATGGAATAACAGCCATAAACACCTTAAAGGCGTTAGCAATAGATATAGAGGCAGAAAAACCAATTCTTTCAAATATATATGGGGGGCTCTCTGGAAAATGCATAAAGCCTGTGGCTTTGAGATGTGTTTACGACATCTACAAAAATGTCGATATCCCCATAGTTGGCGTTGGGGGAATCTCTTGCTTTACAGATGTTTTGGAGTTTTTGATGTGTGGAGCCTCTTTGGTGCAGGTGGGAACCTTCCTAAAAGATGGAATTGAGATTTTTGAAGAACTGAAATCAGGTGTTGAGAGATTTTTAAAAGAAAAAAACTACACCTACGAGGATTTGATTGGAAGAGCTGTGAAGATGTGATTTCGCCCTCTTAGAGTTCTTCTTTTCATCAACATCAAAAAACCATAAATTTATGAAAGCCTTGAGAAACCAAATCCAAGTCATTTTTTACTTTGAATATTGTTTCAATAATCTTTGATGTAATTGAGAACACTTTTTATTATTTCAAGTGATTCCTTATTCCTTGTTGGTTCGATCATGCCTGTCAGGTTCCAGAAAACAATGTGTTGTAATCCAACTTTGGCAAGTTTCTCAACCTTTTCAAGGATTTCATCCCTAGTTCCATGGAATAGACAATACTCAAGGACTTCTTCAGGAATCTTGTTCATTGCCTCAAGAATTTGCTTTCTAGAATATCTCGTTGGAATATAGTGAAGCAAGGCATTAAACTTTCTATTTGAAGTAGAAAATGGATGTTTAACATTTGCAGCACTAAATGGTCCTTCCTCAGATGTAGCCAATGCCCAAGCTCTAGCTAAGGGCTTTGTGAACAATTCATGACACTCTTCATGGATCTTTGTCACAAGTGTCATAGCGTATAGGCCTGCAGTTAAAGAATCGGGGTCTCTGCCAGCATTCTTGGCTGATTTTCGAACTATATTTAAATTCTTCTTATAGAGTTCATAGGTGCCAGGCATATTGAGACCAATGGGTAACCATCCATCTGCAAGCTCACCAGTTAACTTTAACATCCTAGGACCCATTGCTCCAAGCCAAATAGATGGATACTTACCTTTTTTATAGGGCTCGAGAGTTAAAACAGCATCCTTGAGGGACGTAAATTTTCCTTCAAAGTTTTTCTTCTTCACTTGATCAGACCAAAGCAAACGTATTACTCTTAAGTTTTCCTCTAACCTTGTGACAGGTTTACTAAAATCCAATCCATAAGGCTCTATATTTTCAATCTCACCTGCACCAAGACCAAAAATCACTCTTCCCTTACTTATATTATCTAAAGTCAAAGCTGTTTGAGCAAAAACTGCAGGATGTCTCCTTATGGTATCAGTAACACTTGTTCCTAAAAGTATCCTACTTGTTTTAGCTGAATGTGCAGCCATCAAGGTAAATGGGTCAGGAAAAGTATGGGGAGAATTCTGGAACATAGCCAAAGGTGTTATGTCAGGGGTCCAAATTGACTCAGGAATAAATCCCATGAGATGATCTGGGTACCACATTGAGTCATAGCCTATCTCTTCTATTCTTTTTGCTGTTTGCACAGATTTATCAAAGGGGAACAGGATTGGGGCAAGCGTTCCAACCTTAACCTCATGAATATCAATCATATTCTTTCACCATCCATTAACTTCTTTCAATCCTCATTTTCCTCGCCTCTTTGATGGATTTAACTTAAAATCTCCAAAGCACTCAAGGCATAGATCTGCATACACTCCACAATCTTTTTTGGGTCAACGTACTCATCTGCCGTATGGCACTTATCTATGTATCCAGGTCCTAAAACCACACACTCTATTCCTAAATCTAACAAGTATCGAATATCTGTCTCCCCCCCTATTCCAAAGCCTGAAGTTACTCTCACCTCTCCAGCCACTTTTTCAGCATTTTTCTTTATGACATCAAAAAGCCTTCCAGTTTTGCTCTTTCTAAAACCTGTTGTGGAGCCTTTCAAGATGCAAAGCCTATCTCCAATCTTAAAGCCTAAGGCTTCTCTCAAAGTCTTTTTAAGTCCAACGGTTCCCTCACAAACTATTGCATAGTCTGGGTTTATAACTTCATCTCTTATGAGTTTTCCAGTTCCGCTTAGGGAGTAGAGGGAACACTCCTCTCTGGTAACCCCACTGAATACCAAAGAACCTTTTAGAGGTATATCTCTTAAGAGTTTTAGGGTGTACATGGCACAAGCAATGCCACTCTTCATGTCAGATGCTCCCCTGCCATATATCCTTCCTCTGTGCTCTATAGCCTTGTAGGAAACAGAATCTTTTGAGGAATCCCACTCTGGAGCAGCCCCTATGGTATCTATGTGACCGTTGAAGAGAAGGGATGGCTTGCCCTTTCCAATCCTTGCCACAACATCCCAATCTGAACTCACCATCTCTGCGGAGATCTTATGCTCTTTGAACCAGGAGAGTATGAATTCAGAGCAATCTTTCTCCTCAAGAGATGGGCTCTTTACCTCTATGAGCCTTTTGGTGAGTTCTAAAACTCCAACTATGTTCTCCTTTCTCCTAAGTAACTCAAGCAATTTCTCTCTTTCCTTCATCTCAACCCTCGAGATTATCCAATTTTCTGAGATAGCTCTCTGCAACCTCAACAGTTTCTAAAAGAGTTTCTTTCTTCAAGATTTTTAGATCATCTCTCTCGGTGTGCACGTGTTTCAACGAAAATTGCGTTGGATGTGGAATTAGAAGGAGCTTTGCAAAAAGCTTTGCAAATATGGAGAGTCCTCTCTTATCTTCCCTGAAGATGCTCATTGCCTTGTAACCTCTGTCCACCCATTCCTGATGGTCAGAGCTTCCTCCAGTGATTGGGGATTCCCAAGAGAGTTCAAAATTTGCTCCCACCTCCAAACAGGCTTTCTCAAGCATCTCTAAAAGCTTCTCATCACATCTCTTTCTAAAAACAACTCCCTGTCCTGAGGTTATCACAATGGTCGAGCCAACACCCACAACATCCATGTTTAAAACATAGAGCTTTTCTTTGGAAAGTTTTTCATCATACTTTCTAACGAACTGTCTTGATCCAAACAATCCCCTCTCCTCTGCTCCCCAGAGAGCAAAGTATGGCTCAAGATTTTTCAAAGGCCTTTTCTTCAACCTCTCTGCAAGCTCCAAGAGACATCCAACTCCAGAGGCGTTATCGTCTGCACCCACACTATTCTCTTTTTTTCTCACCCAGTTGTAAATTAGCATCACATATCCAAATGTAATGAAGGGTAAAAATATGAAAATGAATACCATCCAGAGATAGTTCCAAAGCCTTTCAAGCAAAAACTGAGAATAAAGAAGATAGTTTTTCAGGCTCAAGAGATAAATAAAGCTCCTGAGTGCCTCTACAAACAAAAATGATATAAAAACAAGGCTCAAAAAGGGGTTCAAAGTCCTAAAGGCTTCCTCCAATCTCTGAAGTATCTTTGAAAGGTTTCTTGGAGAGTCGTAGTGAGCACAGATCAACACCTTTTTTTCCTCTTTGTTTTCTCCTATCTCGGCTTTGAAAGATGCCAGAATGTTTTTTGAGGGTGTGTTTGCCAACCTGACATCTATTTTTTTGTATATCTTTGCAAAGAAAAACATGATTGCGATGAAAGATGCTAAAATTATCAAGGGATTTAGATAGCGAGCATACCAAAGCAATAAAAGCTGGATCGTCATTACGATTAGTGTCAGGATTCTATAGTAATTCTCAGATGATATAAACTTGAAAGAATCTATGAAAACTTTCAGTCCTAGACTTTTCAACTTTCCCTCTATCCATTCCTGTGCCTTTCTTTCATTCTCTCCTCCAGCATACCTTGCACCAACACTTTCTATGTACTCTCGAGCATAATCATATGCACTCATTTCATCGCCTCAAAAACTCTGTATGTGGTCACCTTAATTAAGGTTTTGGGAAAAAGTGACCATCTAAAAAACAAATCTTTAAATAATGAACTTCAAAAAACAACTGTGATAAAACTCAAAGTGGAAAACCTGTCAAAGAAATTTGGTTCAAAGTTGGTCTTTGAAAACTTGAGTTTTGAAATTGAATCTGGAAAGGTCTTTGGCGTTACTGGTCCCAATGGCTCTGGTAAGACCACCCTCCTAAACATTTTAGCAAACCTTGAAAGCCCAAGTAGGGGAAAGGTGAAAATCTTTCTAGATGAAGGAAAGAAAGATAGAAATAGCATAGGATTGGTGTCCGACAGCTTCTCTCTCTACGAAGAACTCACAGCCTATGAGAACCTCAAGTTCTTTTCTCAAGTTAGAAATTTGAAAAAATCTAAAGAAGAGATCTTAGAGCTTTTAAACTTCTTTTCACTTAAAGGGAGGGCAGAGGATCCTCTTTCTACCTTTTCATCTGGAATGAAACAGAGAATGAAGTTAGCCTTTGCATTGCTCTCCTCGCCCCAGATTCTGCTCTTGGATGAGCCCACCTCGAACTTGGATTTCGAAGGCGTTGAAAAGGTTTTACAAATTCTAAGAGAACAGAGAAAAAGAGGTTTGGTTGTTCTAGCCACCAACGATGTAAGGGAGCTTGAGTGGAGTGATGAGTTTTTGGAGTTGAAAGGATGAGGGAGATTCTTGCAGTTCTTGAAAAGGATTTGAGGTCAGAGTTTAGGGTGAAGTACGCTCTAAACACCTTGCTCATGTTTTCCATAGTCACTGTGGTGGTGGTTTCTTTTACAGTTGGGGTCTTTTCCCTCTCACAGAAAGTCTCTTCAGCTCTCCTATGGGTAATTTTATTCTTTGCCTCAACCTCAGGACTTCCAAGGACCTTTGTGAAGGAAGAGGAGCGAAAAACCATAAAAGCTCTAAAGCTATCTTTAGATGGAGAAAAAGTTTTGATTGGAAAGATGCTCTTCAATCTCTCTCTGATGCTCTCCCTTGAGATTATCATAGTTCCTCTCTTCGTTGTCCTTCTAAACTTCAAGGTGCAATCTCTCATTTCCTTCCTTTTGATCCTCTTTTTTGGAACCTGTGGGCTCGTTACTATAACCACCATGATATCTGCCATAATCTCAAAGACCAAGAGCAAGGGAGAGCTCTTGGCAGTACTCTCCTTTCCCTTACTCTTACCCTTGCTTTTACCCTGTATCCAGTCTACGTATACCCAGCAACTCACAGATTTAAAGTTCATTTTATCCTTCAGTGTGGTGATGTTTGTCTCATCCTTGATGCTCTTTGATTACATCTGGAAGGAGTGATATGAACTTTCACTGAAATCCCCCAAAACCTTTTAAATAGAACTTTCATCGATAATGGGTGATTTCATGAGTGATGAAAAAATAGAACCTCAAAAGAGAACTCAGACTGTGTTTGTGCTGATAAAAACAAGAACAGGCGATGAGAACAAGATAATGCAGAAGTTAATCTCTTTCAAAGAATCTGCGGAGGTGCATCTGGTTCCTGGCGAGTACGATATTCTACTCGAACTGCACTTCAAAATCCAACTCTTTGAAAATCCAGTGAGAGGTGCCTTTAAATTCATAATGGAAGAAATCGGCTCTATTCCAGAGGTTAGGGATACATATACCCTGGTTTGTGGAGAGTCTCTCATAAAGAGAACTGGGATTCACGAGTTTGAGTAACCTATTGTGTTTGAAGAAAATCTCAAGGGTCAAGGGAAAACTATAAATACCCTCGAGAAAAGAGAATTTAGATGAAGAAAATGAACCATCTAACCAAATCTGCAAAGAGAGTTGTAGAAATTCTCACTTCAAAGGGTGAGCTCTCACAAAAAGAGATAATAAGAGAGAGTGGGCTCACTGAAAGAACGGTTAGGTACATTCTAAATACCTTAGATGAGATGAACCTCTTGAGGATAAAGCGGGTGAAGAGGGACAAAAGATTAAAGGTCTACTCTCTCTCACTGAGCTTTGACCTTTTGGCTTAGGTGTCTTTTTCTTCAAACGAGTTTATTAGATTCTCAACTATGTTTTGAACCTGAGTGACGTTGTCGCAGTAGAAACACTTCACAGACTTTCCCCTCTTTGGCATGGCGAGGTAAGAGCCACATTTGGGACAAATGAAGCTTGAAACCTTTAAACCTGAGCTTGCAAGCACAGATATTAACTCTGAGAAGTCTAAGGAAACCTTTTTTGTTCTCACTTTTCGTTTGGAGTCCTCTATTATAAACTCAAGCACTCCCTTAGCCTTGTCTGCAGAAACAGAAAGCCCAGAGGCATCTTCTTTTATGTTGTAGAAAAAATTCTTTTTTCCACTCTTTTCAGCCACAGCCATAGTTTTTTCCCACTTAAACTTCTCCACCTCAATCTCTGCAATCTCCTCAAAAGGAACAAGCTTTAAGACATGATAGGATTTCACGAAGTCTCCCTTTTCCTCGATGAAGATCAATCTCTTGTTTGAGAAAATCAAAAATCCAAAAAACCCCACATCGTCCTCTCTGAAGTTGGACTTGAATATATGGATTACCTCTTCAGAATCAAACAAATCGACGAGCTTTGAGAGATCTTCTTTAAGCATGCGATATTTATATCTCTTGAGTTATAAATAGTTTTCTATTTCTCCCTTTTAGAGCTTTGATCTTTTTACTGTAGTACTCCGCAGCCTTTGTGTGAAGTTCCCTTGGATCATCTAAAAGTTGGTAACAGAAATTTCTTATAACTTCGTGAACGAGGTAGGTGTTTTTCTGTTTTTTACAAGTAGCTTGTTCTCAAGCATTCTCAAGGTTTTCTTCACCTTAATTTCTCTACAGATTTTGAGAAGTGCCTCGAAGGGGAGTGGCTTTCTAAAGACAGAGATGGACTCTAGGAGTTCTTGTTCTTCTGATGAGAGCTTCTCATAGATTTCGTTCCAAAGAAAATCTCCAACCCTGTTTCTGGAATTTCCCTTAATACCTCTTCTGGATTTCCCTTCCTTGCAAGATTACAGAACATCTCCAAACTCAGAGGATGACCTCCAAGCTTTTCTCTCACCTCCTCCAGCATTCCTCTATCTAAATTTACCCTCTTCTCACTTAGAAATCTAAAGGTATCTTTCAAGTTAAGTCCATCTATGGTTTGTTGAGTCACTCCTTCAGCACGAGGAAAGGTGCAGAATTTTGGAATATATCTTGAAGCTATGAAAATCCTTGTGTTTTTTAATTTTTCCTTGAACATCTCAAAGAGAGTGTTTATCTTATCATCTCTTACAGAATGGTAGTCATCAAAAAACAAAACACATTCTATCTTTTCAAGGCCCCTTATCACAAGATGAGCCTTCGTGCCACCATCTTTCTTTGAAAAGTCAGAAAAATCCATGTGGAGATTTCCTCAAAGAAAGAAATAGGATACCTTCTACTTGAGGATGGAGTACCGACAGATGGCTTTCATTACCAATGAAAAAAACTGAGGTAAGAGATTTTAACTTTAAAACCATCTTTTCGAGAAGAGAATCCTCTCCTCCCCGATCTATATGCCCTTTGCATGGATGGAGGTGATCCCAACTCATGGATACATAATTTTAAGGTTGAGGGAAAGATTTTCTGAGAAGGTTTCAGCATTTCTTGGGGCTTTGATTGCAGGATTAACAATAGGTTTTTATGAAACCATAGCCTATCATGCGAAATGGTGGATGTACCTTAAAGCTTCCTTTTTCATTTTCAACACCCCTCTGTTTATTCCACTCGCTCTCTGGTACAGCTTGCATGGTACTTTTTAAGCTTGTTTTAAAAACTAACCCTTTTCACAGCAATTTCCCTTTGGAATTGGATTTCCATGAGGGCATATCCTCGGATGTTTTAAGAGTTTACAAATTTCTTCTTCCACATTCTCGTTGATGGCAT
>JBHIDS010000047.1:0-13450 GCA_046760205.1 Candidatus Methanofastidiosia archaeon | reverse complement strand
TATCGAGGAAAGATTTTAGAGGAAAAAACCTTCTAACCATCTTAATCATTCTCCCCTTGGTGATTCCTCCCGTGGTGGGAGGGATTCTACTTCTGATGATCTATGGTCCCCAAACCCTTTTATCAAGACTCTTGAAACTGGAGTTCACCTCAACGATTGTGGGAATCATCATTGCCCAGATTTTTATCGCATCTCCCTATCTCATAATCTCTGCAAAGTCCTCCTTTGACTTGATAAATCCAAATCTAGAAAAGGTTTCTTTGCTCCTTGGAAGAGGAAGGCTAGAGACCTTTCAGAGAATCACTCTTCCCCTGGCAAAAAAGGGAATTTTGGCAGGATTGATGTTAACCTGGACCAGATCCCTTGGAGAGTTTGGAGCCACAGTTGTGATGGCATACCATCCCTACTCAATGCCTGTAAAGATTTGGGCAGACTTTACTGGGAGGGGGCTGAGTTATGCCCTTCCCTCTGTGGTTCTTCTCCTCATGATTCCCTTTACAGTGTTTCTAATCTTAAGCTTTCTGGAGGGTGGCGATGATAGAGGCAGAGTTTGAAAAGCGCGTGGGAAAATTCTTTCTGAACTTCAAGCTGAAGGCAGGACGAGAGATTGTGGTTCTATATGGTCCAACAGGTTCTGGAAAGTCTCTTGCCCTGAACTGCATCTCTGGAATTTCAAAACCAGATTCAGGTTTCATAGAGGTTTCAGGAACCATCTTTTACGATTCTAAAAGGAAAGTTAGCCTTTCGATGAACAGGAGAGGCGTGGGATACGTTTTTCAGGACTACGCCCTCTTTCCCCACATGAATGTCTTTGAAAACATAACCTATGGCATGAGAAAATTTGATGAAGGTAAATTCAAAGAGCTCCTAGAAACTCTGAGGTTGAAAGGGCTTGAGAGGAGATATCCCTTCGAGCTCTCTGGGGGACAGAAGCAGAGGGTGGCTCTTGGAAGAGCCTTGGCTTTGAACCCCAAAATCTTACTCTTGGACGAGCCTTTTTCAGCCCTGGACTCTCAGGTTAGAGAGAAATTAAGGTTGGATTTCTTGAGGCTTTATCGAGAGTTTAAAATTCCCACGATTCTGGTTACTCACAACGTATCTGATGCCTTCACCCTGGCAGAGAGGATTGCCGTCATAAACGATGGAGTGATAGAGCAATTCGATTCAAAAGGGCAAGTTTTCAATCATCCAAAAACCAGAAATGTTGCAAGGTTCGTGGGGTGTAAGAACATATTTGATGCAAAGGTATGTAATATCTCAGATGAAGGATCCATGGTAGAGACAGAAAACTTCAAGGTTAAAACAAAATATAGGTATGGGCTTTCAAAAAATGTGATTCTCGTGATAAGACCTGAGGATATTTTCATCGTTTCGGAAAGCTCAAAACTTGAAAATACCTTTCATGGAAAGATAGTTCAAATGCTTAATCATGGAACTTCTGTTAGAATTTACTTCTCTTTTACAGAAAAGGATTTTGACTTCATCCTCGATGTTCCAACCCAAAAGACAAAGAGATTGAATCTTGAGGTTTCAAAGAGGATAAGTGTATGTCTAAAAAAAGAGAGCATCCATCTCATTCCAACGTAAATTTAAATCTTTTGAGAATCAAATCTGCAATCCCTTCAATCTTCTTTTTTGAAAATATTTCATATGGAGTTTTAAGTTTTTTCTCACTCACCACTGCCAAAACTTCTGCACCTCCAAAGATTTCAATCTCCTCAAGGCTCTCAGCCAAAATCACTCTTGGCTTTTTAGAGGAGGAGTATCCCTCTGCCAGAACGAGGTCACACTCTTTAAAGAGTTGCGAAAGTTCATTCAAAGATGGCTCTTTTGAAACATCGGAAATCAAAGCGATTCTTGTAGGAGAGGAGATTGCGGCTTTAAAGGCTCCAGCCTTTTTGTGTCTGTAGGAGTCCTTTCCCTCAACATCTATATCGAAATCACGATGGGCATGGTGTCTTGCAGTCCCAACTTTGAGACCTTTTCGAGAGAAGATTTCAACAAGGTTCTCGATTAGGGTGGTCTTTCCAATTCCCTTCTTTCCAACTATACAGATTATGGGAAGATAGTCTCTTCTCTTCTCTATAAAATCAAAAAGCTCTTTAATATCTTTCTTCTTAAAAACTGGAATATTCGATTCGAGATTCTCCTGAGAAATCAATGCCACCACATTTTTTAAATCTTTAAGCTCTTCAATAGAATCTACAAAGGCTATCTTTTCTATCTTCTCTCTCTTGAATCCCTCAACAAAAACGTAGTCTATTCCATAGAGCTTTGAGAGAATCTCCTCAAGAGAAGATGGCTCATCCAAAGTCATGTAAGTTTTTTCTGGTGTTGAGAGAAAAACTGGGGTTGCTCCAGCTTTCGAAAGCCTAAAGCTATCCTTACCTTTTTTGTTAACTTCAAGCTTTTTGTGAGAGTGCTTGACTGCAGCAACAGAGTAGCCCCTCATCTTGAACTCCAAGATCAGTTTCTCGATGGCAGCTGTCTTTCCACTTTTTGACTTTCCTACAAAACCCATGACTTTAATTGGATCACCTAACTCTTTTTGAAATTAGAAATAAAAGGCTTTTCCCAAACCCTTTTAAATGTCTTACAAAATCTGTCACATGTCTTTAACAGCAATAGCTTTCATATTTATAACCTCTTTTTTAGTAGGACTTTCTGGAGCTCTATCCCCAGGACCTGTGCTTGTAGCTACCATCACTGAGGCTTCCAAAAGAGGCTTTGTGGCAGGACCTCTAATAGTTTTTGGACATGCAGTTCTCGAACTCATCTTGATTCTAAGTTTAGTCTTTGGTTTGGGTGAGTTTCTATCCAAAACCCCTGTAGCTGGAGTCATTGGAGTTTTGGGAGGAATCTTTCTAATCTACTTTGGAGCTAAGCTCATAGGAGATGTTTACAAAGAGAGAATTTCCCTTGACCTTGAGAAAACTGAGAAAATCGAGAAGAAGAATCCGGTGCTCGTTGGGATCTTGACAAGCATCTCAAACCCTTACTGGTTTTTGTGGTGGGCAACGGTTGGAGCTTACTACATCTTCCTTGCCATGGGGGAGGGAAGTTTGGGGATTGCAGCTTTTTATACTGGGCACATCTCCTCAGATTTGGGATGGTACTCTCTCGTTGCATTTGCGATAGCTCATGGGAGAAGTTTTTTCAGTGAGAAAATATATATAGGTTTGATTCTCTTCTGTGGATTATTTCTGGTTTTGCTTGGATTTTACTTTTTATACTCTGGAATAAATTTTCTAATATAGGTATTCAGGAAAGGACTCTATCTAAAATCCTGTAAATCCACAAGAACGCCTTTCTCAAAATCTTTACCATCAAGTTCTTCCTCTTTTCCTTAAAGTATGGATCCATCTCACTCAAAATCTCTCCAAAACAGTTTGCAAGAAGATAGAACTCCTCTGCAAAGTCTAAGAACCTGTCGAGAAGAAGAGGAACGTTGACCCAGTTTTCATAAACAGATCTATCCCCTATCCACTCAACCTCGGGTTCTCCAAATTCCTCAATTGCCTTTTCAAGAATTATGCTGCATTTTGGATTCAAACCCATCTTGAAAACCCCAACCATGTCCACTGCCAAAAGATTCTCTCCTTCTATTATGGTTTTCATGAGTTTGGGAGTGTAGTCCTCCTTGTCCTTAGAAATTTCATCGGAAATTTCTGGGATTTCGGAAAATTGGTCTTTCCGAAAAAATCCCAAAAGCCCATCAGCACTCAAGTAGGCATCTATGAGTCCAAAGTGAACTGGAAAGTTGCGGAGCATCTCTATTGTAACCCAGTCAAACTCTCTTTTCTTGTGGTACTCTAGGAACTTGTTTTAGATAGGAGTCACTCCATATATGTTTTTCAGGGTTAGCGTATAGTAGCATGAAGTATGGATCTTGTTCTTGGCAAAGGAAATTCGAAAGTCTGCATCCCTCCATGTAGGTCCAACAAAGTGTCTTTTTAGCCTTCCGATGTAGTTGTGAGGTACCATCTCTTTGGTGAGATCCACTATTTTGTATCCTTTTCCAGAGTATTCGGAAATCTCTGATTTCCGATACAGTCAGAAATTGCAAAAGCAATTTCTGTGCTGCACGAAAAGCGAAGCTTTTCGACAGTTCCGAGAATCTTTGGATTCTCGTAGGATACCCAAAGTAGTTTGCAACCTTTTCAACCTCCCTGTTTTCAAACCAGTTTCCATAGACGTTCTGAGACTCTACAACAGAATAGTTTGAAAACCCAAAATCTGTAAGTCTTTTAATGAGATGTTCCACCAAATTGGAATCCGTCATCACAGAAGGATCTTTTTTGGAGTAGGCAATCATGAGGTTTGGTTTTATAACTATTGAAAAATCTTTTTTTCTCTTTTTAGATTCCTTTAGCTTTCTCTCCAAGAGTTCAAAGAAATCCGTCTCTTCCAAAACTGTATCCAAAGCCTTGAACTTGTTTTCTTTCTTTATGCTTGCAACTTCTATACTCAAAAAAACACCTTTTCCCTGAAAAATCTGATGAAAAGCAAGAGAAAACTCAAAGTCACAATGAATCCAATTAAGATTACTATGATGAGAAGTTCAGAGTCTAAAAGTGGTGTTGCCATGTTATTCTTCCATTCCAAATAGCTTCCAACGTAAAAAAACCTATCGAACGTTATAAAGAAAAAGATTAATAGAAAAAAAATAACGATAAGAATGATTGGGATTGCAAACCTCTCTCTTTCAGTTTTTATGAGAAAGTGACTTAGAAAAAAGCCCAAAGCTAAGAAAAAGAACAAAGACCACAAAAAAAACTGGAGCAAAGTAGATCTTAAAGCTCAGAGATTCTGTGAGATACATCATTTGCCAATCTGTAAATCCTACATAGATTATCATCAAAGGAGGGATGAAAAAGATGGAAAGCCATAAAAGGGAGATTAGAAGATACTTGTTGAGATATCTTTCATGCCTCAAAGCCTCTCTGGCAGAAAAAGATAGCATCAATCCAAACACAAAGCTCATTAAAAGGTCAAATGGAACCATACCCTCCCCTCAGCAGGATTTTGTAGGCTTTCACATTTCTCTCTCTCAAGGAGTAGTTCTCTTTCCTTAGGATTTTCAAAAGTTCTAAGTCTAAATCTGCCATCACGATCTCCTCCTCAAACTCTTTTTCGTACTTTGCAAGGATTCCCCAGGGAGCTGCTATCAAAGACCTTCCAACGATTCTCGTTCCAAGAGAGGAAGAACCAAAGCCTCCTGATTTTATAAGAAAGTATGAATTGTCAAAAGCTCTGGATACAAAAACACAATCTCTCGCGTCCTTGGTCAAGTCATTTTTTTTGAATGGAGAAGCCACTGGATTCAAAACCACATCTACTCCAAGCAACCCCAAAATCCTACAGGCTTCAGGATAGAGGACATCAGCACAAATCAGAATTCCAATTCTTCCAAACTCACTCTCGAAAACCTCAAATTCATGATAAGGCTTTATCCCAATTTTTCTTTCAGATATGAGTGGATGCACCTTCTTTTGAGCTCCTAAAAGTCTTCCGTTGGAAAACAAAAAGCAAGTGTTGTAGAAGTTTTCTACACAATTCCCAGCCACCACCATTTGGAGCTCTTTGGATAAATTTTTTAAAAAATCCTTGGTTTTGATGCAAACCTCTTCCTTTTCCTCAAGGGTCTTAAACATCGGATACGAGAAGTACTCTGGAAAGAGAAGAAGCTTTGCCTTCTTTTTAAAAGCAAGCTCTGCCATCTCTCTTGCCTTTGAAAGATTCTCTTTCAAACTCTTCCCGCAAGGCATTTGGATGGCTGCCACTCTCATGATTTTAATTAGATTAAGGTTTTAAAACCTTTTCCCAAAACCTATTTAAGTTAAGAGAATAAGAAAATTCGATGCAAGAGAGATTGAAAAGATTGGATTCGAAGAAGATAGTTTTGTGTGTTACAGGAAGCATTGCAGCAGTTGAGTGTGTGAAGCTTGCAAGAGAGCTAAAAAGACACGGAGCAGAGGTTCGGGCGATGATGAGCAAAGCTTCTTGCGAGATTCTTCACCCCTATGCCATGGAGTTTTCTACAGGAAAAGAGGTTGTAACACATCTCACTGGAAAGATTGAGCATGTGACTCTTGCAGATTACGACCTTATTTTAATATGCCCAGCCACCGCAAACACTATTTCAAAGGTTGCCTTGGGAATAGGAGATACCCCCATAACGACCTTGGCTCTTTCCTGCCTTCAAAGAATTCCAATGCTCATAGTTCCTGCCATGAACCTCAAGCTCTGGGAGAATCCCCTTCTTCAAGAAAACATCTCTGAGCTTTGCAACCTTGGAGTGCGATTTTTGAGCCCAAGGATTGAGGAGGGAAAGGCAAAGCTTTCTGACATTCATGAGATAACCTATTCTGTTATGAAAAGCTTGAGCAAAAAAGATTTCTCCAAAAAGAGGGTGCTTGTAACTGCAGGTCCTACCTTGGAAGAGATAGATGATGTTCGCTTCATCTCAAACAGAAGCTCTGGAAGGATGGGGATTGCCATTGCAGAGGAATTCGATTTGAGAGGGGCAGAGGTTAAACTCATCCTGGGAAGAACTTCTGAGAAAACCTTCGTTGAGAATTTGGTGAGAATCGAAACTTTTGACGAGATGTATCAAACTGTGTTTGAGGATATTAATTTCGATGTTTTCGTTCTGGCTTCTGCAATCTCAGACTTTAAGCCTGAGAAAACCAGGGGAAAACTCTCCTCAGATAAAGATTTTAGTCTTAGATTTTCTCCAAACAAAAAGATCATTTCCGATCTGAGAGGAAAAACAGATTCTACAATAGTTGGGTTCAAGGCAGAGTTCGATGTTACAGAGGAGCTTTTGGTTCAGAAAGCTAAAGAAAAGCTTGAAAGATCTGGCTGTGACTTGATAGTTGCAAACGACGTTGGAAAGGAAAAAAGGGGCTTTGCAGTAGAGACAAATGAAGTTTTTCTGGTGACAAAAGAGCAAGTGGAACACATTCCCTTGTGCACAAAAAAAGAGATTGCACAAAAGCTCTTGGATTTCATAGGTGAAAATTTGATGAATTGAAGATTTCAGTATATTTTTTTATACCAAAAAGTATATATTATTTTCTCGAAAGAATTTATTTGAAGTTTTGATGGAGGTTTTTAAATGATGAGGTTTGAAAGAAAACAAAAGATATTCGATGTTGGAGGAGTAAAGATGGGAGGGCAACCTGGCCGACTTCCAACGGTTTTAATTGGTTCAATTTTTTATGAAGGTGATAGAATCGTTGAGAATGAGAAAAGAGGTGTTTTTGATGAAAGAAAGGCTGAGGAATTGATCAACAAGCAACAAGAGCTCTCTGACATGACTGGAAACCCCTCTATGATTGACATAGTTGCAGAAAGTGCAGATACAATGAAAAAGTATATTGATTTTGTGTGTAGCATTAGCAATGCTCCAATTTTGTTGGACAGCACATCTGCAGAAACCAAAGTTTCAGGCTTGAAACATGCCAATGAGGTGGGATTGATTGAAAGAGTTGTTTACAATTCTATTTCTATTTACACAAAGGACTTTGAGATAAAGGCTATGAGAGAGGTAGGGCTAGAATCAGCAATAGTTCAAACCTATCACCCAAAAAACCCAAAACCTGAGGCAAAGATTGATATTTTGAAAGGAAAAAAAAATAATGTTTTAAAAAGCATATTGGAAAAATCTGGAATAAAAAATATTTTGGTTGATGTATCTGTAATTGATGTTCCAAGCATAGGTATAGCAGCTGAAACTGTAAGGTTGGTGAAGAAAGAGTTTGGTTTTCCTGCAGGTGGAGGTCCAACAAATGCTATTTTGACATGGAAAAAAGTAAAAAATTTTGGTTATTTGACAAAAAAAATATGCATTGTAACTTCAATTGCACCATTGCTTTGTTCTGGAGCTGATTTTATTTTGTATGGTCCTATAAAAATGTGTGAGATTGTTTTTCCATGTTGTAGTATGTTGGATGCAATAATAGCATACTCTGCAAGAATAGATGGTTTTGACACAGAGACAAAAGATCATCCGCTCTACAAAATATTTTGAATTAAGAGATTCAACCTTTTTTCAACATCTTTCTCACTCATTTTCACAATTTCCAGAGAAAGGTTCAAATAATTTGAGATTTCTCTTGCAGTTTTTCTTTTAGCTTCATCTCCAAAATCAAAATAGATTATTCTTCTGTAATTTTTAAATAAATTTTTTACAACTTTATGATTGAGTTCATCAACAAAAAATTTTTTGAAGTTTTCAGATAGGAAAGGATACAGAAAATAAGTTCCAGGCTCTTCTCTTAGAGCTTTGTAAAAAATCCATCCTCCAATTATTTCTCCACAGTGTTCCCCTTCAATTCTTTTCGCTTTGTAACTCTCACAAATCAAATCAATGTTTGGTGCACACCTTCCATAAACCACAAGGATTTTTGAAAATTTACCTTCAATGGATTTGAGAGTTTTTTTTAAGTTTTCAGCCAATTCATCTGGAAATAAGTGGAGATTTGGTGACAAAGAAAGGATTTTTGCATTAGAGTTTTTGAAAATTTCTTTTACATAGGGATAAAAAATCCCACAAGTCACAATTGCCAACCCTATAAAACCACCTCCAAATTTTCAATCCTCACATTCATTTCATCTTCAAACTCTCTCAAAACATTGCAAAAATTTGATTTTATTTTTTCTGCTTCCCCTTGATGGGAGATTATGTTTAGCCACATCTTTATTCTTTTCTCTCTCCCCCCCTCTATCTCAACCTTTAAGTTTTCAAGTTTTCCTGTAACATTTCCTTTCACATACATTCCTTGAAAGCCTTTTCCAAACAACTTTACATGTCCCACAAGCACATCGTTTTTGGAACCAACATAAAATAGTTTTTCAAGAAGTGCTTTGAAAATATTTGAGATTTGATTTTTATCCTTTTCTGAGTCAAACTCTATCCAAAATTTTGAGGCAAAAACTTTAAAAACATGCTCAGACATATCAAACCTCCAAAATAGAAATCAATTCATTCATATTGATGTTTTCCAAGGCTGAAATTGGAAGAATGGAACTTTTTTCATTGATTTTTTTTATATCTTTTTTTATCTCCTCAACATTTTTTTCTAAAACAACATCTATCTTGTTTATCAAGACAATATCTGAATTTTTTATTTGTGCCTTTATTAGTGGTTCAATCACCTCTATCAGAACATTGAACTGGGTTGCATCAATTAGGCTAATCTTTGGAAAGTAGATAATTTTCAATTCTCTTACATATTTTAAAGTTGAGTACAAGGCTTCTGGGCTTGCTCCTCCAGAAGGTTCAAGAATCACAATCTCTGGGTTATAGTTTTTTTCTAGAAAATCCAATGTTTCTACAAGGTCAGTTCCCAATTGACAGCAAATACATCCACCAAAAATCTCTTTTACCTTTAGTCCATAGTGTTCTATTACTTTGTCATCTATCCCAATCTTTCCAACATCATTTACAACTATTGCAACTTTTTTATTTCTCCTAACAAAGTTTTTTGCAAGCTTTATTATCAATGTCGTTTTTCCGGCTCCAAAGAAGCCAAAGAGAATCAAAAGTCTCATGAATATTTTCCATACTTTTTTGCAGAATCCACCATAACCTTGACATTCTCAAATTTTGCATTGTAGGGAACTTCACATCCGCTGCTCAATATAAATCCTCCCCGTTCTCCAACTACATCTATCAATTTTTTACAGTACTTTTCCACTTCTTTTGGAGTTCCATATGCCAAAATCGTTGCTGGAACATCTCCCTGGATACACATATGCCCATCCAAAATCTCTTTTGCCTTGAAAATATCTGTGAAACCATCCAAATCCAAGATACACTTTCTCTTTGGCAACTCTAGAAAGTGTTCTAGAAATGGTGTCCAATCATTGTCAAAGTGCAAAAGAGGTGTGTATCCATCCTTTATCAAAGTTTCACAGCACTCCTTTAGATATGGAAAGAAGAACTTCAAAAACATTTTTTCAGACATAAATGTGGCTGATGCTCTCGTTGCTCCTATAAAAACAGTTTTGTTTTCCAAAGCCTCACACTGCATCTCTCCCAAGTTTACACAATCCTGGATAATTGCATCTGAAGCCTCGACAATTTTTTCTGGGCGTCTAAATACATCTTTTGAAAATTCAGGAAGTGACCTTGCCATTGAAAAGTAATCCACAGGAATGCTTATGTTTCCACCATTTTCAACTGGAATTTTTTTTTCATTTTCCCAATATTCATATTGAGGAATAAGCTTTAGGGTTGCATCGATTATCGTGTCTATTGTGAGTTCACGCCCCAATCTTTCTGAAATTTTAGCATACAATCCTCCCAATCCCTCTTCAATTGCCAAATCATAGTCTTCCACCTTCATTATTTCTTCCTCAACAATTTGATGAGGAGTATCTTCTGGCAAATCTGTTCCAGGAAGCAGTACTTTCAAAGGCAATAGTTTTGTGAAAGCCAATCCAATTCCCCATGATGGGAAAACTTGATCAACCCCTCCAAGCTTTTCCAATGTTTTTTCCAAAGCCTTCGATGCTATCTCAGGATTTAACTCAAATTCCGATGCTTTTGTTCCAGTATAAAGGGCTGCAAAAAAACCAATCATTGGAGTAACTGGAATTCTGTCAGGTTGTTCACATTTTATCGTTGTTTCAATTCTTTCTTTCGGAGTCATTCCATCTCCCATAAAATCACCCTCCACCAACAAATTTCTTTGCAATTAAAACTGCCCCCATCGCATCCCTTCCAACAGCATCAGCCCCAACTCTTTTTTTAATGGTTTCATCTTTACTGATTATCCCCCCTCCAATCATTATCTTACATTTGAGTCCAGAATTCTTCAACAATTTCACAGTCTCTTCCATAGATGGAACAGATGTAGTAATCAAGGCAGAAAGACCTACAACGTTAGCATTTATTTCTTTTGCCTTTTTCAAAACCAAAGTTGGAGAAACGTCTACACCTAAATCTACCACATTAAAACCTGCTCCAATCAGCATGGCTGATACGATGTTTTTTCCCAAATCATGGATATCTCCCTTCACAGTTGCCATTACAACATTTCCCAGAGAAGAAGTTTTTCTGTTTTTAAGTTTTGGCATAACATATTTGACAGCTTCCTCAAATATTCCTGCAGCCATTTCAAGTTCTGTTATAAAATATTCTTTTCTTTCAAACCTCCCTCCAACTCTCTCCATTCCTTCTCTCAGTTCTTCCATTATTATTGCAGGGTCTTTTCCTTCCTCTATTTCCCTTTTCACAGTATCAATAACTTCTGTTTCTCTCAATTCCACAACAGCCTCTGGTAAATTCATAAAATCACCATTCTGTTGGTATCTCTCCACCTATTATGTTACATTTATCAATTCCCTTCTTATACTTCAATCCAGCAGACAAAGGACCATCAATTTTTTGCTTTCTCTGCATCAAAGCCTTTGTGGGACTCAATTCACCAGTGTAAACTGCCTTCCAAATATCATAGGGTGCACTCACTGTAACATAGGGATTTTCATCAGGTTCTGCATATCTAACTTCTGTAAGCTTGCCTTCTTCATCCCAATATGCCATTATGGGTTTCAAATCTGGTCTGTCTGTTACAACGTAAACTCCCTTTCCGAAACCTTTTAGGGTTTTCATTCCTTCTGGATCAGAGTTCCATCGTTTTTGAAATTCTTGCCACCACTCTAAAGTTCCATACTTGAGCTTTTCCATTCTACCACCTTTCACATCGAAAAGTTTATAAGTAAAGTATTTATACTTTTCGGTATAAAAAAATATACTGAAAAATAAATGAAGAAGGTGGTTAGTTTGGTCTACAATAAAAAAATGATTGACGAAGTCAAAAATGTTTCTCTTGATTTTATTAGAGAAAACATAAAAAAAGAATGCCCAGCAAAAGATGAATGTTTGGAAAGATATGAGTATAAAATTAACTTAATTGCAGAAAATACTTACAAAGGAGAAATAGATGAGGCATTAAATCTTATCAATAGCATTAAAAGGATAAATAAAAAATCTTTGGAAAGAATACCCTTGAATGTTGATTGTAGAGAATGTATTAATATTTTTGAAAGCCTTTTAGGATGGCAAAGGAGGACTATTTATCTAATAAGTGAATCCAATAAGGAAGAGAATCTATTGGATATGAATGAAAATTTCATATGTTATGAATTAAACAACTTTTCTCATCCAAAGAGATTACAGCTTTTGAAGCTGTTGTTAAAAGGCTCGTTGAATTACATAGAAATTTCTAAGAATTTAAAGTTGAAGGGAGGGCATCTAACATATCATTTAAAAAAACTTACAGAGGGTGGATACATATCGAAAAGTGATAATAGATATATAATTACCTCTAAGGGAATTAACATTCTTAAAATTTTACAACAAATTATCAATACTGGATACTAAAGATATCTTGTGCTCATGCCATCTCTTGTCCCAAATTAAACCAAATACTTCCTCCACAACTCCAAAAAGTACTTGGCGAACTCCTCTCCAATCTCTTCAGAGTAGATCATCACAGAAGCTTCTGTGTTTTTGTCTATAGCATAGTAGGACCAGTTGGTGGAACCTATCACAACTATCCTCTCATCCACAATCAAGACCTTACTGTGAGTTTGTATATATTTAGAATCAAACTTGACCTTTACACCATTTCTTTTGAGATAATTTGCAGTTTCTGTGTTTTCTTGATTTATATTATCGTTGAAGTCTGATATCTCAAGAATAACCCTTACATCTACTCCCCTCTTGGATGCATCTATGAGAGCTTTTAGGAGCTTTGAATTGTGATCGTTTGGGTACTCTGGATAGTACTTCATGGAGTACATCAAAATATAGATGCTTTCTTGAGCATTTGAGAGCACCTCATAAACTGCGTTGAAGTATTCTCTGTCCAGAATCACATCTACCCTCACCTCTTCCAGTTCATTCTGGCTGTACTTTTCGAGTTCTCCCTGAAGTTGTTGAATTGTGAACTGAAGGTCTCTTTTTTCCTTCATGATTTGAGTTTGCTTTGTTCTAAGATTTTCAATTTGAGAGTTCAAATTCCCAATTATTTCATCGTAGTCTAAAGATTCCTCTTCAGTTATCTCTTCTGAAGAAGAGGGATACTTCTTGTTTCCTTCAAAAAATGCAGTTGTAGAGAATCCAATGGCAATCCCAACCAAAAGTACTACCAGAAACCTTAATTCTCTCTTCATTAGATCACCATCACCTGTTCTTTGAGAAAGAACTTCTTCTTACTCATAATATCACCTTTTTTGCTTGTTTAAAAGATTTTCCCCCTTGGAAATCTTCATCTTTATTTTAAGATATTTTTTTGGGGTTTGGGGGAAATCTCTTTTTTCAAATAGTTTTTAAAAGAATCTTTAAAAACCTCAAAACTACAGATTCTCTCTCTGTGAGAAAATCCAAACTCACAAAAAGAAGGAAGATCAAAAGAGCCAAGATTTGGAGACGCCT
>JBHIDS010000046.1:0-13495 GCA_046760205.1 Candidatus Methanofastidiosia archaeon | reverse complement strand
GACTTGGCACGATTTTTTTTATTTTAAATTAAATATTGCAAATTAGGACAGTGCCCGATTTTCGAGAGGCTTGAGAAACATCTTGGAAAAGAGAACATTAAAACCATCATGCTTACAGGAAAGACTCACAACCTGGGAGGTGAGGGAGGAGAGCCATTCTATCTCAGCAAAAATCATATTGATGTATTTGATTTAAATTCAGCGAATGCAGATGTTGTTGGAAAAAAAGCTCTCTCATATCTTGAAGAGTATAAAAATGAAAGATACTTTGCCTTCTTTCACTTCTCAGATCCAAATCATAAGGGGCACAGATTTGGAGAGAACTCAAAAGAGTACGAGGAGGGAATAAAGATGTGCGATCTCTGGCTTGGAAAAATTATCTCAAAGCTTAAAAAACAATGAGCATACGATAAGACCCCCATCCTGGTAACAACAGATCACGGGTTTGATGAGGGAGGAAAGAATCACTCATATGCTCCTGAGATCTTTCTTGCTTCAAATCTTAAGATTTCAAGGAGTGGAAACCAAAAAGACATTGCTCCAACCATTCTTGAGTACTTTGGGATTAATGTAGATTCGTTGAAACCTCCCCTCCATGGAAAATCCCTGAATAAAGCATCAACGAAAAGAGAAAGTGAGGCTTTTTTAGGAAAAGAAGTTTTCTTTGAAGGTCAGGAGGGGGAAAAGGTACATGGATATCTCTCAAAACCCTATGGCGATGGTCCATTTCCTGCTATTGTTCTTGTTTATGGGGGTTTTAGCTCAGATAAGGCAACGAAAAGCATGGTTTTGAGGGCTGGAATTTTCTTCTATGAGAGAGATTATGTTAGTTTAGCTGTGGACTATTCAAAAAGTGAGTTTGGAGGCAAAGAAGTGGATGATGTTCTCTCTGGAATAGATTATCTAAAGAGTCTTGAATACGTCTCAAAGATTGGTCTTTTTGGCTCAAGTCATGGGGGGTACATCTCTCTCATGGCTTCTACCAAAAAGGATGTGGACGCTGTGGTGGATTGCTTTGGTTTTACAGACTTGATTTTGATGTACGAGTATGTGCTGAGTTCAGAGTTTCACAAAGACAAAGAGAATATCCTTTTAAAGATGACAGAGGCATATGGAGGAACACCAGAGGAAGTTCCGAAGGTTTATAGAGAGCACTCGCCTTTGTATCACGTTGAAAAAATCAACTCTCCAATACTTTTCATTCATGGGATGAAGGACATCTCAGTCCCTTGGGAACAAACAAAAATCTTTGCAGAAACATTGGAGTTTCATGAAAAAACCTATGAACTTTTTCTCTTTGAGAATGCTTCACACGGTTTTATCTTTAAGGATACGAAAGAAGCAAGAGATGCATGGAGAAAGATTTTTGAATTCTTTAGAAGATATTTGAGGGAGGAGTTCTTGTGGATAGAAGAGAGTTTTTAGAGCTCGTAATATTTTGTGTAGCTTTCTTTCTGACATTCGGTTGCCTTCATCCAAAAGAGGGTGAAAAAATCTATGATTTTCTTTCCCTGAGTTATCGAAAACTAATAATGAAAATTAAGAGTGATTGTAATTGAATATTATTTTTTGAAAGATTTAAATGTTTTTGAGCTTAGCATTCGAGAGCTGGGTGTTTCAGATGTCTCATGTTTTTAAAATAGATCCTAAAAAAGTCTTAGATGATTTAAAAGATATTAGTCTTGATGATGTGATATTGGAAAGAAAGAAACAAATTGAGGAAGTTGGGAAAGCATCAAAAAAATTCTAAAACGTCAAATTGAGATGATGATCTCTTATCGCCAGTACCTTCTTGTAAAATTAGTGAAATTATCAATTGGACCACAGAATTTTACATCTTCAATTATGTCAAATCTTCTTCTAGCACATTTTATCTTTATTTGCTCAACAGTACGGAGTTCATGAATGTCCATAGTGCCTTTAGTTTCTACTATGAAGTAAATACTTTGTCTTGTGATTCCATTTATTTGTTTCTCAACAATTACAGCCCAATCAGGAGTATATTTTCCTGCAGGAGTTTCCAGAGTATACCAATCTGGAAGTTTTAAGAATAATTTAATTCTAGAGTCTCTATCCAATTCTTGTGTGAACTCCTTTTCAATTCTGCTAATACCTTCCTCACTAGGACCTATATCAATTATAACTCCATCATTATTTTCCCCTTCTATTTTATAAAGTGTTTTATTATTTTCTAATGACACAATATATTTATCATATGTCTGAATTTCTTTACTGAACATTCTTGAATCAAAGTATTCGTCCAATTCGATGTATTTGATATTTTCCACAGAACACTCTTTTAAGTTGTTATTGATAATTCTCACAAGATACTCAATATATTTTAGAGGATTTTTAAAAGCAAAATGCAAATTTTTAACTCTTCTAAGTATCTTTAAAATTGTGGATCTAGTAAGGCCTGTTTCATTTTCAATATATTCAACAATATTAGGTATCTTTTTTAATTTTTTTCTTTCTACTCGCTCCCTAATAAATTGTTCCACAGTTTTTTCATAACCAAGGTGCTCAATTCTAACTTTTTGACTAGTAATCTCCAGGGATTTTATTTCAATTTCATTCACTTCTTTCACACATTTATTAATAAATTCATTTATTTCTATGTTGATAAAATATTTTGCTTTTGGAGAAATTCTTTCCCATAAACTCTTAAATAAATCACTTTCAAGAAAATCTTTCTTTAAAAATATTTTCCTACGCTTCCGTCTATCTTCAACAGGGGGAGATGTTTCTCCAACTTCTTCTCTAAATTCCGTTTGTAGTTGTTCTAGATAACCTCTATAGCTTTCATTAGTAACAACAGTCAAAAAATTGGTTTCTCTTTCATGTATCCGTTCACCATTCAAATTTACTGGCAATCTCAAACCTCTCCCAATCTCTTGCCTCTTCTTTATCTCAGATGTAGAATAAGATAAGGTACAGATATTAAATACATTAGGATTGTCCCACCCTTCTCTCAAAGCAGAATGTGAGAATATAAATTCTACAGACTCATCCAAAGATAAGAGCCTCTCTTTATCCTTCATTATCAAATTATAGGCTTCCTCATCTTTCTCAATACTCTTAATTGAACGCATTCTTGAGAAATATCCCTTATGAATTTTTACAATATCAATATTTGAAAATTCCGAAAATTCTCTACGAATTAATTCTCTACATTCTTCTTCAAACATTCTTCTAAGCCATCCATTTTCTGGGAGGTAATCATTGACTCTGTTTATAAAAAATAAGCTTAATATTTTAATACCTCTGGGATTTAATCTTCGCTTTCTTTCGAAATGCTCCCTTATCGTTTCCTGTATCATGAATCTAATTACTTCATCCTCATCTACTGATGATCTACCCTCATAGATTTTCACTCCATTTACGAATGAAATATATCCAGCCTCTTTATTTATTTCACTAATTAAAAATCCGTTATAGTATGGATTATCTGTTTTCTTCTCTAAATCCTCTCCATGTTTAAGAGTCATTGCTTTGAATCTTATTCCTCCTTTCTCTTTTGAAAAAGCTTTAACTCTTGCTCTCAACCCGGATTTAACAGAATCTATTTTTTCTAGAATTATCTTCTTGCTACTTGGATCACCTTCTTCAGTTATTGATAAAACCTCTATTTTCTTTACAAGACCAAAATTGTAAGCATCATATGGAGTTAGTTTATAAACCAAATTATATAATTCTCTATGGGTTGCAGAGTATCGTAGGATAAAAAGAGGATTTAATTGAGAAATCCCCCACTGAGATGCTTCACCCCCCATTTTATGAGGTTCGTCCAAAATAACTATAGGCCTAGTCTGGCTTATGAGCTGAATAGGTTTATCTCCCATTCTATCATGTACATTGTGAATAATATTTATTTCTTTGTTAAATGCATCCCTCGTAATTATCATAATTTGAAGGCTAGTATCCTGGGCAAACATTCTTATTTGTACTAAATTCCCAGACTTATAAACAAAATAGGTGTATGGTAGATTTTCATATAACTCCCTAAAGTGGTCTTTTGTAATTTCCAGAGTCTTTAAAACTCCTTCTTTGATCGCTACGGAAGGAACGACTATAATAAATTTTGTAAATCCATATTTTTGATTCAATTCTAGAATAGTTCTTAGATATACATAAGTTTTACCTGTTCCTGTTTCCATTTCAACAGTAAAATTGTATGTAGCCTCTAAATTCTCTGTTGTAGGAAAATCAATTTCTTCTGTTATAGGTAGCTCATTTCGGTTTTGAATTTCCTGTAAGTTCTTGAGAATTTCATTATCAGGGAGGGTTAGAATATTTGGTACAACTTGAAAAGTATACTCAAGCGACTGTTTAATTTGGCCTTTGAAGAGCCCAATAATAGAATTTATGGCATCAATTTGGAAATCTAAATTTGGATCAAATCTTAACTTAATCATTTTAGATCACTTTTAATTTCACAAAGGATCTCAAGTTTATCTTGTCATTGTCTGATAAAGCTTTATCTAAAAAACAAAACATCTTGTCTCTGTATTTCATTGTTCTTATTTCTTTAATAGTCTCCTGCATAATTTTCTTATCTAATGTTATATAGAACTCTAACTCTTTCCTATTATCTACTACATGATAAAAATCGTTATTCTTAATCTTCATCTCTTCAATCTTTGAATTTAGGTTTAAACCTTCTTTCAAAACAATTTCATATACAACATCTATAGGTTTCCAATTTCCAACTAAAGGTTCCCTAACCCAATGTCCAAGCCAATCCAAGTATTTCTTCTTCAACTCTTGAGTATCATCTTTTTCTGAAATTTTAAACTCATCTTTTAAATTAAAATTTGATTTATCCAGTCTAAAAACTTTAAAGCCAAATTCTTGATTGTTTTTGCTGAGCTTCTGTTGTTCCTCTTCTCTGTATTTTTTTGATACTCTCTTTAATCTTTCAATGCAGATATCCGCAACAGTATATAAACCAAGTTTTATTGCATTTTTTCCTGTCAATTGATTATCATCTATGGGTTCATCTAGATTGATAAGAATAAATTTTCTTTTACCATCATCATATTTATTCAAATCCCAGATTGCATGACCTGTAGTGCCCGAACCAGCTAGGAAATCTAGAACCAAATCTCCTTCAGGTTCAGTAGATATTTGTATTATGTCTTTGATCAGGTCTATTGGCTTAGGATTATCAAAAATCCTTTCGCCAAAAATTTCTTTTAGTTGGATAGTACCATTTCCACTACTATATTCGGGCTTATAGAATAGAGATTTTGGCTTTTTTGATGGTAAATCTCCTATTTTTGGCCTTTGCTTTTTGTAAATTCTTATTGAATCATTTTTTCCTCTTTCTATAATTACATTATACTTTTCTTTATCAACTTTTTTTTTCTCCCATCTCCAAGACATTTCTTTTCCATTTGTAATTGGGAGAACTATACTATCTCCCATTTTTTTTCTATGAATGGGCAATTTATCATTTTCAGTAACATAAATATTATTTTCTGGAGTTACAAAAATTGGATAATAAAGATTTGGTCTTTTTTCTCTAGGTGCATTCGTCCCAGTAGCTTTCAATTCAGCACCCTTCTTGTAATAACCATATTCGTCTTCAGTCCATTCTAACATTTCCTCTTCAGAAATATCAAATTCACCTATATTGGCTAAATTCTTATTCTTTGCGAAAACAATCGTATATTCATGTGTGCCAGCAAATCCAAATTGGTCTTGGTTTCCCTTTAAATTCATGACAGTAGGCAAAATCGCGATAAAATTCTCTTCTCCAAAAATTTCATCCATTATCTTCCTTAAATTATGAACTTCATGATCATCAATAGAAACAAAAATAACACCTTCATTTTTTAATAAACTTCTCGCCAAACGTAATCTTGGATACATGAAATTAAGCCAATCTGAATGATACCTTCCGCTCGTTTCAGTGTTCGTAGTTAATTTGCTCCCTTTACTATCTATTTGTCCGGTTTTCTCCAAATAATCCCTTAATGGTTCTTTGAAATTATCTCTATACAATGTAGATCATCTTGACCTCGCCAAAATATGGCTTAATCAGTAGTTTAAGGGTCTCTAAGTTCTCCCCCACTATTACTATGTTTTCCGTATTGTCAAAATCAATAGATTTTTCTTTATCAGGTTTTAAAGTTCCATAGCCAGGTTCTTGAATAAGTTTAAAGAGTTTGCTTTTACCTGCCCAATTAAAATAAAATCTATCATCTTCTTCTTCTGTTATTTTGCCAGTCAGAAGTGCTTTTAATTTTTCAATGTTGATCTTTCCATCTTCAAAAATATAAGGGAATTTCTCCCTTAACCCTTCAGTAATATCGATTTCTACTGATTTATTTACTGTTTCAGTTTCATTCATCCTGTCATCTCTTACTAAGATTTATAACTTACTATCTTAAAATAGTCAAATTCAATGCATTTATACTTTTTGGTAAATTTTCATAAAAACTAAATCCCTCACTCCTCACTCTGCTGCAACAACCCAGATATGAATAAACACAATCAAAGAAACAGAAGACCTCCATTCAGATAATTAATACCCTTTGGGTGAAATATCAATAATTGAAACAAATAGAAAGCCAAGTCCTGAGTATGTGAGGAGGATTCTTTTGTTCATAAAAGGATTCTTTCATAATTTCCTTTTAAGTGTTTGAGGATTCAAATATTGAAATTATGAACAAGGAATATTGAGCTTGATATCCTTTATCAACTTTATTCTGCCAATCTTTTATACTTTTCTGCATTATCATAATCTCCAATCTTTTCATAAACAAGTGATAAATTATTGTAGACTTTCTTGAGATTATGAATTTGTCCAATATTCTTAAGAATATCCTCTGCATTCAAATAGAATTCAATTGCTTTCTTGTTCAACCCTACCTCCTATTCCCAACCATTTTCCCTTACCGAAACCTTTCTTCTTCATACCCAATAAACTTGATTGTCCTTAACCAAAAAACATAAGCAACGCTGTCTCAATGGCGTTTCTAATCTTTTTTTGTATTCTTCAATTTTCATATTATCATCTCTTAAGAGATCAACAGATGTAATTTATTTTACCCTCCACTACCGATGATCAATTCATTCCAACCACTCAATCAAAGTTTTTTCATTTAAAATGCACTTTCATTGCGAAAGGATTGGTTGGATGGGCTGGAAATCTGTAATCTATGCAAAAGCTGAAGATGTTTGGATTGAAAGGGTTGGAAATACTTATTTTACAATGAGAAATAACAGTGAGGTTTTAAAAGAATTTTTACAGAAGATTGAGGCAGAAGAAATTGTTGAAGTTTTTTTCATCCTCTCTTTCCCCGATGCCCCAACCTAGGGATTAGAAACATCAAATTTCAACTCTTTCAGCTTCTTTCCCCAACTTCTCAAAAAAGAGAGCTCGTGAAATCCTATGTAGAATAGAAAGATGGATAATAGGATGTTGAAAAAAAGAAACCTAATCCTCCAGCTTCTAAACTTTGAGGTTTGAAGTAGAAGCTTTAGAGCATTCAGGTTCAACCATAGAGCTAGAGGTGCCAAGATCAGACAGGTTAAGACTATAACTATGATCCAGTTCCTCTCTTTCTCCATGTACTTTATCACACTCTCAACTTGCTCTCTCACAAATCTTAATTAAAAAGAGAGTATTTAAAACTTACCTACCTTTGTTACATCACTAAACCTCACAGAAAAACTTATAAACATGATTTCATACCACAAACATGCTCATCAAGACTCCTAAGGAGGACGAAGTGCTTAGGATTCATCGCCTCAACCTTGAAAGAGAGCTCAGGCATCTAAAATCTGAGATCGAGATCTATGAGAACATCATAAAAAAGAACGAGAAATATAAAATTCTAAGTGAGGGGGAGCACCAAAATGCTTTAAGAATTTCCAACAATCTTAGGAAGAGATATACAGAATTTTTGAAAAAGATCAAACCAACAAGAGAGGACAGCATTTTAGAGATGTATCGTCTTCATCTCGAGATAGATATAAATGAAACCATACTTTTGAAGGGAATGGGGTTTTTTACCAGAAGTGAGAGGGATAGAATAGAGGAGAGAATCTCAAAACTCAAGAAGAGATACTTTGAGATTGCAAGAAGTGAGAACATCGAGTCCATAGATGAAGGAGTTTACAATTTCTTGAAAAAGCTAACCCACTTAAAGTTTCCAATGAGAGAAGAGTTTGCGAAAGATTTTGTCAATCCTCAAGGTCTTTCAATCCTCGAGAGAAAGGAACTCATCAGATGTTATCGCGGAAGGATCATTCTAACCAGAAAAGGATTGAATATCTACCAGAACCTTAGAAATTATCAAATCGTGAGAGAGTACCACGTTAAGTGATAACTTGAGCTGGGACGAACTTTTTTTGAGAGAGAAGTTCAGGTGGAAAAATCCATCTCCAGTGGTCTTTTACTTTGAAGAAAACTTTGATCTCGGAAAAAAGATTTTAGATTTAGGCTGTGGAGCTGGAAGACATACAATCTTTCTGGCAAGAAAAGGGTATCAGGTTTTAGCAACAGACATCTCTGAAAATGGTGTGAGATACACCAAAAAATGGTTAAAGAGAGAAGGACTTGAGGCTGAGTTGGGAATTTCAGACATGGAAGACTTGCCTTTCGGAAATGAGAGGTTTGATGCTGTTATTTGCATATTCGTCGTTCATCACAACACACTTTATGGCATTGAAAAAACCTTAAAAGAGATTCATAGAGTTCTGAAGAAAAATGGGCTTTCACTCATAACCTTAAAATCCTCAAGAGATGCAAGGTTTGGGCAGGGAGAGAAGATAGATGAGGACACCTTTTTGTTTACATCAGGAGATGAGAAGGGAATTCCTCACTACTTCTGTTCGAGGAAAACCTTAGATAAATTATTTTCAAACTTTGAGATCCTGGAACTCTGGCACTGGGAGGTTGAGAGACCTAACATTCCAAAGAGGGTAAACTGGGTTGTGGTTGGAAAGAAACCTCCTTAACCAAAACATCCCCTAAAGCCTTTGCTACTTGCGACCTTCGACATAAACACTAACCACATACTTTTCAAGAGATTCATTCTCTCCCAAACCATCTGAGATAGCCCTCCCTATTGGGTCTTTTGTAGTAGGCTCGATGCAAGCAGAAGAGCTCTTCATTGTGATTTTCACATCCCTCAACCCAGCTGTTTCTACAATCCTTTTATACTCGTCAATTAATATCGCCCCTCCAACACAACCTACATAGGCTTCAATGCTTTCCTGAATTTTCTTGGGAAGTTTTTTGAGAAGGGCAATATCAGAAATAGCTATTCTCCCACCTGGCTTTAATACTCTATAAACCTCTTTAAAGACTCTCTCTTTATCAGCCGATAGGTTAATGACACAGTTACTTATGACCACATCAACCGAGTTGTCTTTAACAGGTAAATTTTCAATCTCGCCAAGCCTAAATTCAACATTTTCAACCCCTTTCCTCTTTGCAATCTCTCTTGCCTTCTCAATCATTTTAGGCGTCATATCAACCCCGATGACTTTACCATTCACAACCTTGGCTGCCGCCAAAAAACAATCGAAACCTGCGCCTGAGCCAAAGTCAAGTACCGCTTCACCCTCTTTGAGGCTTGCTAAGGCTGTTGGATTTTCGCAACCAAGACCTAAATTGGACTCATCTGGAATGGCTCCCAATTCTTCTTCTGAATAACCGATAGATTTAGCAAATTCCCTAGTGTCAGGTCCACAAGTGCTGCATCCACAACCTTTTTGCCTTTGAGCAATCCTGCCATAGGCTTCTCTCACTATTTTTTGTGTTTTATCTTTGTCCATTTTGTTACCTCTTTATTGCCTTTTTTCACCTCTTATGAGGAGATATCCAAGTGTTCTTTTGGAATAAAGCGGATTTATCTTTCGTGCCGATTCATAAGCAAAGAAGATACCTTTTATTCCATACCTGGAGACTATTCTTGGAAAGATAATTGTCATCTTTTCCCAAAGGCTGAACATGTCATTTAAGTTTTTCATTTTTCTGTCATGTCTTATCTTGTATATGTTTTTTAACCCTGACCAATCTTCAGTCCAGAGATTCCTTAGTCCTGCTTTTTTCATCATTTCCTTCCACTTAGAGAGTGTATATGGAACGGTGCCAAGTCTTCCTGCTACATCTGCTTTTTCCTCTTTTGATATTTCCTTTAACCAAGTGCTTTCATGTATGACAACATAACCGCCGGGCTTTGTTACCCTTACCATTTCATCCAAACATTTTTGAGGATCTAAAGTTAAGCCCACAGCACACTCATTTATAACCACATCGAATGAGTTATCTTCAAAGGGTAATGCGAGTGCATCAGCCACCTTGAATTCTGTTAGATTCTCGACCCCTTCTCTTCTTGCTTTTTCAATTGAGGATTCTATCATTTCAGGACTTAAATCTATTCCAAATATTTTTGCTCCAAAACTCTTGGCATAATAACATGGCAAACTGCCCCTTCCGCAAGCCACATCTAATACATTCTTACCTTTCATCTCCACGATTTCGCCTATTCTTTTTGTAATATCAAAACCACCAGGATGCAGAAGATCTATTCCGGACAATTCCAGTATGTCCTCCATCGTTGGTTTTTGTTTTTCTTGATTCATATCTTTTCACTTCCATAACCCTTTATAAAAAAAATAAAAGAAGATCAGCAGCAAACACAAAAACCTGCCTTTTTCTTGAACCTTATGATTTTCTCATCGCCTCTCTCTTCGATTCTTGCCACTTCTTCTCCGCAACACTCCACCACTTTTCCATCTTTGGTTTTTCTTACTTTTATCTCAAACTCTTTCTCTTTCTCACTCATTACATCACCTCATGCTTTATATCGAAATCTATCGATATAAAACATATCGATGAACTTCTATATAAACTTTTCGGTTCAAGATTTTAAATCTCCAAAAAGCTTTTGATACACCTCTTCCATAAACTCTTTTCCATCATTTAGGAGTTTTCTTCCCTTTTGAGTGATTGAGTAGTACTTTCTTGCAGGTCTTCCCTTCTCAGATTCCACCCATTTAGTTTTAACATAAGAATCCATCTGCAACCTGTAGAGCACCACGTAGGAAGTTACGGTGGCTGCATCCCATCCAAACCTCTCTCTTATCTCTTTTTTTAGCTCATAGGCATACATCGGTCTTTCTTTTAAAAGCCTTAGGATGTATACCCACATAACCTCATTTTGCAGCTTTTTCTTGAGCCTTTCTAAAGGCAAAGAATCACCTCCCTCCTTTGAACCAAAACATTTAAATACTTAATGCTTGAAATTTATGTTAGGCTTTTTACATATAAAATTGACAGAAACTATTTAATTGCCATAAAATATATATAAGCATCAAATATAAACATAAGAGGTGAGGGTATGAAGGTAAAGGTTGGCATAGCTGGAGTTGGAAATTGTGCAAGCTCCTTAATTCAAGGATTGTTCTACTATGAGGAATTTCCAGATAACGAGGTAATTGGTCTCATGCACCATAACCTCGGAGGGTATAAACCAGAGGACATAGAGATTGTTTGTGCCTTTGACGTTGATGAGAGAAAGGTTGGCAAAGACCTTTCGAAAGCCATATTCTCTCCTCCAAATTGCACAAAAAAGATTCACGATGTGCCTTACATAGGTGTAGAGGTGAAGATGGGGCGTATTTTAGATGGAATAGCTCCCCACATGAGAGAGTATTCTCCAAAAAAAACCTTTTCACCTGCAAACCAGGATCCTTGCGATGTGATATCAGAACTCAAGGAGAGTGGAGCAGAAATACTCATAAACTACATGCCTGTTGGTTCTGAGAGAGCCACTCGATTCTACGCCAAGGCATGCCTTGATGCTGGGGTTGCCTTCATAAACTGCATGCCAGTCTTCATAGCCTCAGATTCTCGATGGGCAGAGAAATTTGAGGAAAAGAAACTTCCCCTCATAGGGGATGACATAAAGTCTCAAATAGGCGCCACCATAGTACATCGAACTTTAACAAAGCTATTTGTAGATAGGGGAGTAAAGCTAGATAGAACCTACCAGCTAAACACCGGAGGAAACACAGACTTTCTAAACATGCTTGCCCGTAATAGGTTAAAGTCTAAGAAGATCTCAAAGACAGAGGCAGTACAGTCCCAACTTCCAAAACCGTTGCCAGAGAACAACATTCATATTGGACCTTCAGATTACGTTCCCTGGCAGAAGGACAACAAGATTTGTTTTCTTAGAATGGAGGGTAGAATGTTCGGAGATGTTCCAATGTCCTTGGAGCTGAGGCTGTCTGTGGAGGATTCTCCAAACTCTGCAGGCTCTGCCATAGACGCTGTAAGGTGCTGCAAGCTTGCCCTTGACAGAGGAATTGGGGGTGCCTTAACCTCGATATCTGCGTATACCATGAAGCATCCTCCAATTCAGTACCCAGACAACGATGCAAGGCATTATGTGGAGGAGTTCATAGAGGGAAAGAGGGAGAGATAGATTCTGTGCTTTACGTTATACCTTACATAGTATACTTTCTCGGTCCCTTCCTCTTGGCATTCTTTTTAGGGAGAAAAATTTTAAAGGTAACGTATAGAGCTTTTTTAATTGGCCTTTTTGCATTCTTTGTGGCATGGGTTTGTATTTTAATCGTAACTGTCCCTACGATCATGAGGGACGTGATGGAAGGAACGATATTGTTTTCTTTAGTCATCTCAGCATCTGCTGGGCTATTTGAAGAATCCAGTAGATTCTTTGCCTTCAACGTTTTTAAAGGATTAAGAGAAAAAAGGAATTGGAATACTGGCATCATGTATGCAATTGGACATAGTGGTATGGAATCAATCATAGTAGGTGGTAGCCTTCTGCTAACCTTTGTCGTAGTCAAACATGTGCCAGAATTGTTATCACCAGAAATTCTGAGTCAGAGTAAAGAAGTTTTAGAAATTGGCTTTCTGCAAAGCTTATATAATTCTTTTGAGCGGCTTTTGATAGGACTTCTCATTCATAGCTGTTTTACATCTGTGGTATTGCTCAGCCTTGTAAAATCCCAGAAGAGGTATTTACTATTTGCCATGCTGTGGCATTTTGTTCATAATATGGTTGGTCTTAATCTTTATCGTTTATCAGAACATTGGATCGTTGAAAAGCTCTGGATACTCTTTATCGTGGTTGTTTATTCATTGGTTCTTTTTAAACTAAGAAGAAAAATTGCCAACTCAAGCCCAAAAACTTTAAATAATACCAATTCTAAATAAAATGAGGTGATGTAAAGAAATGATGTATGTAAATAATGATATACTAAATGAGTTTAGATATATGGATTATGAGAAACGCCTGACGCTACTTTAAGGTGATATGAATCCAACAAGCGAAGGAGCATGCAGAGATTTTAGATGAACTTTATGAGGATTCAAATGAGGGAAAGATATGATAAAAAAACAATTGAGGAAATAAGGAAAATACTGAAAGAGCATAAAGATGAGATGAAAAAAAGGTATGGAGTTAAAGAGGTAGGTATTTTTGGTTCTTATGTTAGAGGAGAA
>JBHIDS010000045.1:0-13716 GCA_046760205.1 Candidatus Methanofastidiosia archaeon | reverse complement strand
TTGAGGAAATATCAGCTGTTGATGTGTGGAATACATGAATTATGTCCCAAAGCCGGTATTTTGACATTTGTTAAGCACAAAGTTTTATAAACTTGTAAAAGAAAGAGTTTACATGTCAGGTAATCTCCCAAAAATCGTTACAATTGGATTCTTTTCCCTAATTCTGCTGAATTCAACAGACCTCCTCTCTGACCCTCAATGGAAGGTTTTGGAGAGTGAATTCTTTGTTTTGAACTACACCCCTTCAAATATAGAGTATGTTTTGTCTCTTGGAGATTTGGATGTGGTATTTGCAGAGATTTCCAATGCTTTGGAGTACCTAAGCCCATATCCTGTCACTCTCTACATCTTTCCCGACAGAAAATCCATGTTAGAATTTTGTAGGAGCTTAAACTCTCCATGCCCTGCTCGTGCTCCTGCATTTTCCACAAATAGAGGGTTGATCTTTGATGGAGAGTATTACTCTCAGCTTTCAACACAGGTTTTTTTAAAAACCCTTCGTCACGAACTAACCCACAGAACTCTCCGATACCTTGCAGGAGAGCGAAGAGACATTCCCTCTTGGCTGAACGAGGGCTCTGCAACCTACTTCGAATCTAACTTTGCGTTTTCTTCTCAGGCTTTAAGCAAAGCTTTTAAAGAGAATCGGGTTCCAAAGTGGGAGCAGTTGGACTCCTATGTTCACTCAAACACTTTGGCAGCTCTTGGGTATGAGGAAGCATTCTCTGCAGTTTGCTTTTTAATAGAGATTTATGGGCATGAGAAGTATGTTGAGTTCATACATGCTCTTTCAAGTAGAGAGGTTTCAAGCGCTGTAAAGTTCACCTACGCAAAGTCTCTCTCAGAGCTTGAGGAGGAATGGCTTTTGTGGTTGCCAACATATTTGGAGAATCCATCTCAACACCGAGTCTTTTTGAGCTTGCCTTCGAAATTGAAGGATTCTGATTTAGATGGGCTTTATGATCTCGAAGAGATGCAACGTGGAACAGACCCGAAAAATCCAGACTCAGATGGGGATGGAATTTTGGATTCGGAGGATGAGGTTTCTGTGGGGTTTAGTTTTTTGTTCTTTGTTCTTTTTGTGTTTTTTGTTTTGAACGCAAGAGCACCAAAAGCTTTATAAATAAAGATTTTAGTTTTAATTTGAAAAATGTTTGTAAAAGGAGGTATAAAAATGGTCAATGAATTTTGTCATGTTGAGATACCAACAACGAATTTTGAGGTTTCAAAAAAATTCTATGAAAGTGTTTTTAACTGGAAGGTTTCCATAGTACCAGAGATGAACTATGCTCTCTTTGAAACTGGAGGTCTTGACGGAGGCTTTGACAAGGTCGAAGAGGTCAAACCTGGAGGAGTAGTCTTGTACATTCTTGCAGATGATATAAAAGAGACTTTGAAGAAAATTGAAAGTGCTGGGGGAAAGGTCTTGGAGAGAGAAACCTTGATAAGTGAGGAGTATGGTTACTTTGCCCTTTTCCAAGACCCAGAAGGCAATGTTTTGGGGCTTTGGAGAGAATCAAAAAAATAATTAGAAAATTTTAAAAGCTCTCGATTAATGGATGAGTCATCCAGATATTTCTCTTGAAAAAGATTACTATGTTGCAGAAGAGAAAGTACAGGAAAAGAAAATGAAGATCGTTGAGTTAGATGCTGATGCAGAAAACCCGAAAGCAAAAAGACTGTATGAGGGCTGTGGTTTTAGGGAAGTTAGGAGGGGAATTTGCTATAGGAAAAAACTTTAGAACTCTCCATACATTTGGGGAGGAGATAGAATTTCTGGAAATTTCAATCTTAACTTCTCCCTCATGGCATAACACATATGGCATGCATCTGCATAACTTTTTTTGTGAGACAATTTAAAGAATTTTGCAAGGGAAACTGGACCACCCTCACAAAGCACTTTGAGAATTGGATTAAGAAATGGACTGTATTTTTGAACAATCTCAGAAAAAGGGGTTTTAGAGGTATTTCCAATTGTAATTCCCTGACAAACGTGGACATAACCGTATGGGTCAACATGAACTCTCTTTGGATTTCTCAAATCCTCATAGGGACACTCTTTAAAAATTCTCCAATCCTTTTTTTCAACCTTGTCTGCCAAATTCTTGGAAGCCCTTCCCTTAAACATCAAGGGATAGTATCCAATTGATATACCTTCAACTTCCAAAAGTTTTTCTCTGGAATGAATATCCTCTATTGAGATTATTCCCACAGGAATTCCAAGGATTTTTGAGGCTTTCACCCCAAACCTCACTCTCTCCAAAATCTCAGGATGATAGCAATCAGTTGAAAAACTCAAGTCATCAACTTTGGAAATAGGTGTTAAAAACTCCAAGGCACTATCCAAATCTATAGCCCAATAACCATTTGTAACAATTCCCACCTTAAACCCCCTTCTCCTAGCCTCTCCCACACTCTTTACCAAAATTGGGTAGAACAAAAAAGGTTCTCCACCCTCAAAGTAAACCCATTTCACTCCAATCTTTTTCCCTTCCTCCAAAATTTTTTTGATATCTGAAGGCTTGAAAGTTGCATCAAAGGAGGGACTTCCCCAAACAAAACAATGGTCACACTCCTCCAAACATCTCATAGTTAACAAAAAGTGAATTCCCTCTAGCATCATTCAGCCACCCAAATGAATTTTAAACCATTCAAGGGAATTTTTTATTGCCTCTTCCCTTTTTTCAGTGATTCTGTGATTGTCCTCCAAAATCTTTAGTTTTTTTGGGTTAGAGGCATTTTTGTACAAATCTTTTGCATGTTGCAGGGGAACTAACTCATCCCTACTCCCATGAATGACAAGAAGGTTTCTAACATTTTTTGAAACTTCAACCATGTTATATCTCTTCAAATCCTCCAAAAATTCTCCCTCAACAGAATGGCTTTTAAAGAGAGAAACCAAGTGGAAGGGGGAAGACCAAGTAACAACACATCCAATTTTTGGGTTTTTTGAAGCTTCTATGAGAGAAACTACTCCTCCAAAGCTACTCCCCAAAATCCCAACACTGTTAAAATTTTCAAAAACATACTCCAAAACCTTCTCCAAATCTTCCAACCTTTGAGATAGAGTTGATTTCTCAAACCTTCCACTACTTTCCCCACACCCTCTAAAATCAAACCTCAAAACTGCAATGTTATTTTTTGAAAATTCTTTTGATATTTCAACATACTTTTCACTTTCTTTACTATAAAACAAGCCATGACAGGTAACAACACAAATATCTGAGGCAGGGTTTTTCAAAACTCCAACTATTCTTTGGTCCTCAATGAAAAACTCAAGCCATTCATTCATAAAATTTCTAAGGGATGTTGTTAATAAAGGTTTTGAATTTCCTCTCCAGTATTCAAAGAAATAATTTCTCTCAAAAACCTCTTCATCTAGATTGAGAAAAGGTATTTAATCAACCCAAAATGATAAAAATCCCAAAGAAGAAAAACTTATAAGTCCTTCATCGGGTTAATGTTATGATAAAAACCAACGAAGAGAATCTGGTAAAGCTCTCGGTTCTTGGAGAGATCTCACATCCCATCTTCAGACCTTCACCCTACAAGGTTTCAGCTGAGGGAGAACCCTTGGTGCTTCCAGGTGTTGGAGGTGTAACCTACAACATTCGTGTGGGCGATAGGGCCGTTGGCTGGTGGGCAGACCATGTTGAGCCAGGGGTTTCCATCAAGAATCTTGCAAAGTCTAACACCAAGGGAGAGAACTTTGGATTGAACTTTCTCTCATGCATAGGAAACGAGGCTAAGGTTGTTTCAGGAGAAGCCAAAGGCGAGACGGGTACAGTGGTGGGAAAGCATGGGGGCATCGAGCATGTTCTGGTGGACTTTCCTTCAGAAATCTTGGAAAAACTGGTGATCGGGGACAAGATTCTTGTGAAGTCCTTTGGAGTAGGTTTGAAACTCGAGGATTTTTCAGACATTTTTGTGATGAACATGGATCCCAGATTTCTGAAAGCATTGAAGTTGAGAAAAGAAGATGAAAAGCTCTTAGTCCCAGTGACCCACGAGATACCTGCATCCATCATGGGCTCTGGTCTTGGGCAGGATCAAACCTATTCAGGAGATTACGATATTCAGCTTTTCGATGATGAGATGAGAGTGAGGTTCAAAGCCTTGAGGCTTGGAGATTTGGTTACAATCAGGGATGCAGATCATTCCTATGGCAGGATCTACAGAAAGGGGGCAGTTTCTGTGGGTATAGTGGTGCACTCGGACTGTGTACTTGCAGGACATGGACCAGGAGTTACCACTCTTTTGACCTCAAGCAGTGGAAAGATAGAACCTGAAATCTCAAAAGATGTAAACATTGCAAAGATTTTGGGATTGAGGAATGATCTCTAACCCTTTGAAACCCTTGAAACCTGGACCCTTCTCTTCCCCCTTTCCTCTGAAAGAACTCTCAAAATCCTTAGTTTGTCCCCCCTCTTCAACCCAGGATAATGACTCTTTTCATCCAAGGTGAAGGTCAAACCCTCTATGGCTCTCCTGGAATCTATCTTAACCTCAAATTCAGGCTCTCTAACCACGACAACACTCACCTTTCCACATATGGGACAGTGATGTTTGATTTTTCTCACCTCTTTAACTTCATACATCCTGGAAAGCTCAAGGTTCTCGATACAAGTCTTTCTGAGCTTGCAATTTTTACATTTTGGAGTCTCACCTTCATGAAGAAATTTAAATCCTACCTTTGCAAACTTTGAGTTCACCAAGGTTATCACTTTTATTTAAATCACCTGAGTTTCCTCTGCAAGCTTTTTTGCCTTACTTCTCGTGAGTTTCTCTTCCGATAAGATGGTGTAGCGATCCCTCAACGTTGGAGCAACCTCTAAAGCCTCAACCACTAGATCCTCATCTATTGAAAGACCTTTTGAATCCACAGGGGCTCCCAAGAGCTTCAAAGTCTCTCTAACACTCCTCCAATCATCTCCATGAAGTCTCATCATCATTATGGTTCCAACACCACACTGCTCCCCATGCATGGCCTTGCTTCCAAGAAGATCTAAGGCGTGTGAGAAAAGATGCTCTGATCCTGAGGAAGGTCTCGAGCTTCCAGCGATACTCATGGCAACCCCAGAAGTCCCAAGACCCTTAATCACAACCCTGCAAGCCTCTCTGTAGTTTTTTCTCAAAAGCTTTGCCCTCTCAATTACGAGCTTTGCACTCATCAAAGAGAGAGCAGATGCATAATCTGAGAAGTACTCTCCCTTTACCCTGTGAGCAAGCTCCCAGTCCTTTACAGCGGTGTAATTGGATATTAAATCTCCATAACCTGAGGCAAGCATCCTGTAGGGTGCCTTAGCGACGACCCTTATGTCAATTAGGATTGCAAGAGGGGTATGGAGCCTCAAATTCTCTATTCCCTTCTCCTCAAGTTCCTTTGAGAGAAGGTAAGAGATTGCCTGGGAACTCATGGAGTCGTTTGAGGGAGAGGTGGGAACACTCAACCAAGAAAGATTTAAAAAAGCTGCTAAGAGCTTTGAGGCATCCATTATCCTTCCTCCACCCACAGAGATCAAAACATCAAATCCTTCTTTTCTCAAAGGCTCTGAGAGCTCACGAATCCTTGAGAGTTTTGAGTCCTCGATCATGAGATTTTCACATTCCAAGATTTCCACTATTTCTCTCCCTGCAAGCTTTAGGGTTTTCTTTCCTGAGAGAACTAAGGGTTTTTCAAAGTGATAGGATTTAACAAGGGTTTTAATCTCAGAGAGAACACCCTCTCCTAGAATAACCTTTCTCGGAAACTCCATGACGTGCATGTCCTTTTCTCGTGATATCTGTTAATAAGGTTTTGGTTAATCACCCATAACAAAATCTTTATTAGAGATGAAATTAATTTTTAATATGAAATGGAGATGTTTTCTCTTTGACCTAGATGGGACGTTGGTTTCAATGGAACTTGACTTTTTGAAAATAAGAAAAAAAATCAAAGAAACTCTCATAAAGTATGGAATGCCAGAGGAAAAAATCAGATTTGGAGAGACAACTCTTGAATCTTTATATCAAATGAAAAAATACATGATAAAAAACAGCCTTAACTATGAAAGTGCTCTAAGAGAATCCATTGATTTGATAAGAGAAGAGGAAATAAAAGCATCGAAAATGTGTAAGCCTATGGAAGGCTCTCGAGAACTCTTTGAATTTCTAAAGGATAATAAAAAGAGAATTGGAATTATCACAAGAAATCGAAGAGAATCCACCTTGATCTCATTGAAAAGAGCAAAGCTAATCGAGTTCTGTGATCTCATTCTAACGAGAGAGGATGTTTTGAACCCAAAACCAAATCCAGAACATCTGAAAACTGCTCTAAAATTTCTCGGTGCAAATCCAAAAGATTGTGTCTTTGTTGGAGATCACGGTTTGGATATCTCTTCAGGAAGAGAGGTTGGCTTAGAAACCGTTGGAGTACTCTCTGGGAGTGGAAGTAGGAAGAGCTTGAGGAAAGCTGATTTTGTATTCCAGAACCTTAAAGAGTTTTTGGAGTTTTTGAGGTGAAGATAAGATGCCCGAGTGCACTCTTTGTGGTGAAGAAAAAGCTTCAAGAGCCCTTAAGATTTGTAAAGCCTGTATCAGAGATAGGTTTGAGGAGGCAATTCCCATAATTGAGAAAGTTCATAAAGATTCGAGAAGAGATTTCAATCTCCCAGAAAAACCTCCAAAGGATGGTGTGAGGTGTGGGTTCTGTGTCAACGAGTGCAGGATTCCGCTGGGAGAAGTGGGTTTTTGTGGGGTGAGAGGAAATCTTGATGGAAGAATCCAAAATATCTCCTCCAAGGCTTTCGTTTCCTGCTACCATGATCCTCTGCCCACCAACTGTGTGGCAATGGATTTTTGCGAGGCTCGCTCAAAGAGAGGACTAAACCTTGCGGTTTTCTATGAGGCTTGCTCTTTCAACTGTCTCTTCTGTCAGAACTGGAGTCACAAGAGAAGAAGCAACGTAATGAGTTCTAAAGAGTTGGCTTTAAAAGTTAACTCAGATACCTACTGCATATGCTTTTTTGGAGGAGATCCAACGCCACAGCTGGACCATGCCTTGAAATGTTCAAAGTTGGCTTTAGAGAAAAGAGACTTAAAGATTTGCTTTGAGACCAATGGTTCTTCATCTCTTCCTCTTTTAAAAAGGATGGCAAAGCTCTCCTTCAACTCTGGAGGAACTATAAAGATTGACCTGAAAGCCTATGATGAAAAATTGAACCTCGCACTTTGTGGAGTTTCAAACAAAAACACTCTTTCAAATTTTGAGTACCTTTCAAAATTTTCAAAGGAGAGAGAAAACTTCTTGGTGGCATCCACCCTTCTCATTCCAGGTTATATCGATCATATTGAAGTTGAAAAGCTTGCAAAATTTATCTCAAATCTTAATCCAGAAATTCCCTACTGCCTCCTTGCTTTTCATCCTCACTTCTTGATGAGAGATTTGGAAAGGACATCACGAAGAGATGCAAAGAAGTGTTTTAAGATTGCAAAAAAATACCTTATGAGAGTGAGGATTGGGAACTGGTGGTTACTGAGTTAAGGTTGATTCCAAAACCTTTTAAATACCTCTAAAACTCTCTTCATGAAACTAACTTTGGATGACCTAAGAGGAAAGGTTGCAGAATTTAGAGACGAGAGGAACTGGAAGAGATTTCATAATCCAAAAGACCTCGCAATCTCAATCTCCATAGAAGCTTCAGAACTTTTAGAGCTATTTCAGTGGAAGAGAAATCGAGAGATCTCGAGGAAACTTGGAGATTCCAAATTTCTTGAGAAAGTTAAGTCAGAGCTTGCAGATGTTTTGATCTACTGTCTTAGCTTATCTGATGTTTTGAAGATAGATCTTGAAGAGGCTGTGATTTCAAAGCTTGAAGAAAACAAAAAGAGGTATCCTCCTCGGAAACCTTAGACTATCTCACCTCCACAAAGTGTTTTTATGGGAGGACAGTTTTTTCTCAAGTTTAACTGATGATAATATAGATATTGGTTGTAGTACCCGCAAAACCTCCCAAATTTTCTCCTTCCAAAATCCCTTATTTCTTTTAGAGAATTTGAGTCTTTCAAGTAGAGATTTTTAATTATATTTCTTATGTTCACATCCACTGGGAAGGCCTCGAGTTTTTCAAGAGAAAATAGCAAGACACAGTCTGAAACCTTCTCCCCAACCCCTTTGAGTTTTAGAAGCTCAGACTTTGCCTTTCTGTAACTCAAGCTCTTCAAACTTTCAAGATCCATGTCACAAAGCCGTTTGGATGCTTTTTTAATGTAGCTTGCTCTAAAACCTACCTTGCACTCTCTCAAATCTGAGATTTTTGAAGATGCAAGAGTCTCCAACTCTGGAAAAGAGTAGAAACCTTCTGAGATCTTCCTTCCAAATCTTCTAGATAGGTTAGAAATCATCTTTTTGATGTTTGGTATTGAGTTGTTGGTGGCACAGATGTAGGAAATCAGACATTCTTTCGGATTCTGTCTTATTATTCTCAGTCCATAGTACTCTTCTATTATGTTTTTTATGTTTTCCAGATCATCTCTCCCTTCAAAAATCTCGTCCAGATCGTCCTCAAGCCTGAAGTAACTCTTGAGAAATTCTAAGGATTTTTCGGTTTTAAAAAACAGAAAACCTTTTCCTTGCTTTGCATGGATGACCTCCCCTTCAACAACTCCAACCCACCACTCGTTCATTCTCCTCCATCTGAAAACCTGTCCACTCTCCAAGGTATGTAAGAGATTGAAGGGAACATCGAGCTTCAACTTTCTCACTTCAACCATGTAACTTCCTCTGAATATCCTCCAGCTCCACGGTTATGAACTCTCTCTCCAAGAAATTCAGCTCTCTTTCGCTCAAGGTTTTTGGATCTATGGTAAGGAGAAATCTGGAGTTTTGAAGAATCACCGAATCGTTTAGGAAATGAATGGCTCTTATCACATAATGGAAGTCATTCTCAATTGTGAGGTACTCTATTCCCTGAAGCATCACCAAAGAGTCTTTGGCATTTTTTAAGAAATCAGAAACTAAATAAACAATCTTCTCCAAATTCTGGGGATCTACGCTCTCCCTTTGTTCTATGGTGCTGAGCCAGAGTATTGGGGTCTTTTTCAAGTCATAGGTTTTCCTCACTCTTTTTGGAGGTATCCTTGTTATCAGAATTCCCTGAATTCCATTATGCACCAAGTTAGAAAATATTTCAAGGCTTTTTTCCACCTTGGGTTCTTTTATGAGGTAAGAGTTGCCTTTTTCAAGGTTATAGAGGAGTTTGGTTTTCTCCCCCCTCTCCTCTACAGGTTTTAAAAAGAGTCTGTGCTTGGTGGTGGTGTGAGCGATGATTAAGGCAGATAAAATCAAAGCTGTGGAGGCTAAGGGAAAAACATGGATTCCCAAAAGTCCTGGGAGGTAAACTGTAAAAAGTCCAAATAAAATAGCCACCAAAAGAGCTATGAGAACCTCTTTTGCCTGTTTTCTCTCGATGCCAGCAGAGCTTAGATAGGAGTTTAATAAGAGATAGGTTGCATACAATCCTCCAAGAAGTACGTAGGTCTCATAGATTAGAAGGTTTCTATCCTCTTTTACACTAAATCCCTGAGGATAGAGCTCAACTTCTCTTATGATGTACCCGCCACGGATAAAAAGGAGAAATATAAAACTTGAAAGGAAAAAGAGAAAGACATCTAAGCTTAAAAGATATTTTTTCTTTGGAAAGACTCTGACAAAGAGCACTAAAGCTGGGGGAATGAACACTAAGCCATGATTTAGAAACTTCGCCCAGAACAAAGCCTCTATCGCATAGCTTTCCTCTGTGGAGAACTTCTCCATGAATTCTCCAAAGCCCCATACAACACAGCAAGCCATAATCAAGATAAATGCCCTGTTTGGAAGTCCTTTTTGGTTTGCCTTTAGGACATAAACACCTAAGGATAGGTAGAGGGTTGCTGCAAAGAGACTTGGAATGCTATATGGGTTCATTTGTACGACTCCCCGTTCTCTTTTTATCTTTTATGAATTTCTTATAAATGTCGCCCGCCACTAACTTCCAGCTTCATCGTTCGAGGATTCTCTCTCAGCAAGAATAACTCTCGTGACGGGCTGTAGCCCTTGTTTCGCGCTGGCTCTCATCCAAGCTTCATCGCCTGTCCACCATTCCTCGCACAAGGGCATTTAAATCTCGTATTTATTGTTTATTAGGTTTTGGGTTGTATCTTTACCTGAGATGAACCTCCACTGTATCCTCATCCTCTAAGATGTGTTCTCCTCCAACCCTTTGCCCATCGTACTTTGCAGAAGTTCCCCAAACCTTTGCAAATTTAAAGTCCCTTGTAAAGTGCCTGTGAATTCTCTCAGCCACCTGCATCACAGTGGCTCCCTTTTTCAGGGTTATGGGAGGGTAGGCAGCCTTTGAGCCTGGAGTTTTGGTATGAATCCTTATGATTTCAAGTACCTTGAAGGTCTTCTCTCTCACGATTTTGAGGTTCCATTCAGTTAATGCAGAAATAGGGATTATCTCAAAGTTTGGAAATTCTTTTAGAAGTTTTTCATAATTTTTCTTAGAACCCAAAAGGTCAGCCTTATTGGCAAGCACCAAGGCATCAAGGTGAACCAGAGCCTCGTTTAGAACATCGGAAAACTCCTCTATGGTTGTTCTCTCCTTGAAAATAACCAAGGCATTATGAATTTTCTCCTCAAGCAAGACTTCTTTTAAGGTTTTGATATCTCCTTTGAAGTACCTCTTTCCCCTTATCTCGATGCCTCCCCTTGATTTTTTTACTATCTCCACATCTTTTCTCTTAGAGTTCACCTTGACGTTCGCTCTCTCCAGTTCTCTCAGGATGATTTTCATTTGATGTAGGGGATCTCTTGAAAGGTCTATCACTATCAAGAGGGCATCTACCACTCGAATTGCAGAGAAAATCTTTCCTCCAAGTCCTTTGCCTTTAAAGGCACCTTCTATGAGGGCAGGAATCTCAACAAGCTGAATTTGGATGTCTTCGTACTCCATCATTCCAGGCTGTGGGACAACTGTGGTAAACTCCCAAGTGCCTACTTCAGTGTTTGCATGGGTTAATCTGTTGAGTAGGAGAGACTTTCCAGAGTTTGGAAGCCCTATGAGTGCCACCTGTGCTGCTCCTTCCTTTTTGATGTTAAAGCTAGGTCCTCCTCCCCGCCTTCTACCCTCTCTCACATCTTCCTTCAATTTTGAGATTTTCCTCTTTATTTGCATCTGGAGCTTCTCTGTCCCCTTGTGTTTTGGAACGGTTTTGAGCATCTTTTTAAGAGCCTCAAGTTTTTCTCTTGAATTCCTTGCAGCTCTCAACTCCTCTTCAGCCTCAAGGTACTCTCGAGTGACGTTGGTAGGCATAACATTAAGTATGTTACTTGAAATTTATAAGTTTATCTTCTACGACCTTTCTAAGACATCTTCATCTCGAGACATGCTAATTCACGACGTAATTTATTTATAAAGATTGATATGAATTTAGGGCATGGACACTGAGATACAAAAAACCTTTAACCTTTTGAACTTTGGAATTGCAGAGTACCAAAGAGCCTGGAGCTTGCAAAAACAGCTTTTCTTTCTGAGAAGATGCAATCAAATTTCAGATGTTCTAATTCTTCTTGAACATCCTCCAGTCATCACAGTTGGAAAGAGGGGGAATGAAAAAAACATCTTGGCATCGAAAGAGATTTTGAGAGAAGAGAAAATCTCTGTTTTCAAAATAGAAAGAGGTGGGGATGTCACCTATCATGGTCCTGGACAGCTCGTTGGCTATCCCATCATGAATATCAAAAATCATGGTCTAAGCATTTCAAAGTACATTTTCAAACTTGAGGAGAGTTTGATCTGCACAATTGAAAAATTTGGTGTTGCGGCAGAGAGGAGAGAGAAATACAGAGGTGTATTTGTCGGAAATAGAAAAATAGCCTCCATTGGGATAAAGGTTTCGGGGGGGGTGACGATGCACGGGTTTGCCTTGAACGTCTCTACAAATTTGAGACACTTCAAGCTCATAAAACCTTGTGGTCTAAGTGATATAGAAATGGATTCTCTCGAAAATCTAACCTTAAAGAGAATTTCAACAAAAGATGTGAGAAGAAGGTACTCTCTATGTTTTGAGAGAATATTTGAAGTGAAGTTGAGAGAGAGTAATCTCAAAGAAATCCTCAGCTCAAGTATCTCTCTGCAATCCTCTCCAAGAACTGGGTCTTAAGCTTCAAACTCTCAATGTCTATTCTTTCGTTTTTTCCGTGTATCGTTTCAATGAGGTTCAAATCGAAGTCCTTTGAAGCTGGTGAGAATCCATAAGAGGGAATACCCTTACTTCTCAAAAACTTGGAGTCTGTGGCTCCTGTGAGATAGAAGGGAAGACATAAAACATCAGGAACAAGCTCTCTTATAGTTTTTTCTATAAGTTTGTAAAAAGAGGTACCTGCAGGAGAGTTGCTTGCTTTATGATAGGCTGGAATCTCTATCTCCACATCGTCTCCAAGAATTTTTTCAAGCTCATTTTTCACAAACTCCTCACTCTGAGAAGGTAAAACTCTTATGTCCACTTCTGCCTCACAGAAATCTGGAACTATGTTAGTTTTGAGGCCTCCTTTTATGATGTTGGGAGAGAGGGTCATTCTGGTGACTGCCCTCAAGGACTCTGTAAAAACTTTTTTTTCCTTTGGAAACTGACTCAAAATGAGATCCACATTTTCTGGATTTACCTCAACCGAAAATCCTTTTAACTTTGCGAGGCTCTCTATCAGAGTCTTGACCTCAGGAATCAGAACTATCTCAGGTTGGTACTTGGAGATTTTTGAGACGGCCTCTGCCATCTTTACAACCGCATTCTCTCCGAGGGAAGGCATTGAGCCATGGACAGACTTTCCTTTGGTTTTGAGCTTGCTCCATGCAATCCCCTTCTCTCCAGTTTGAACAAGATAAATTCTCTTTCCGTTCACCTGAATTGGAAAGCCAGCTCCCTCATTTATCGCAAAATCTGCCTTTATCTTGTTGAGATGATTTTTTACGAGATAGCCCACACCTATCTCTCCTCCCTTCTCTTCATCTGCAGTTGCTGCAAAGATTAGCTTTCCTTCAAGCTTTATTCCCTTCCTCTTGAGTTGTATCATGGCATTTGCCTCTGCAGCCACCAAGTCCTTACAGTCAAGGGCTCCCCTTCCATAGACAAAACCATCTCCTATCTCTCCTGAAAATGGATCAAAGTCCCAACTCCTCTCCTCTGCAGGCACAACATCTGTATGGGATAGAAGGAGTAACCTCTTCTTTCCATCTCCCAAGTATGCAAGAAAGTTCCCTCTGTCTTTATCAGATTCTATGATCTCATTCTCTATATCCTCTCTGTCAAAGAGTTCTTGAAGATACTTTGCAACCTCCATCTCCCCTCCAGGAGGATTCACTGATTTTATCTTTATGAGATCACTCAATATTTTTTCTATCACAAGATCACCTTTTTTAATATTTTGAGTTTCATCAAAGCTTATAAGTTTTTGGTTAAAGAGGCTGTGCTGCAAAATTCCAACCGAAAAGGCTTTTGGTGCAAAACCTCACTCTTTCATTTTATCTTCATAGAATTTCAAGGCATAATCTTCCCATTCATCGTCTCTTATTTCTTTTTTGAAATGTTTTTCGAGTTTAAGTTTTAAATCATAGAGAGTTCCATATTTCTTGAGTAACTTTTCAAGAATTTCTATTTTTTCTTTGTCGGAGAGTTCTCCTGCTATTTGTATTTTCT
>JBHIDS010000044.1:0-13867 GCA_046760205.1 Candidatus Methanofastidiosia archaeon | reverse complement strand
ATTTTTCTTTTATCTTTGTACGATAAATGCCCTCCATGCACAAATAAGCTCCTTATCTTATAAGCATCACCTATTATTTTTCTCACTTTTTGTGGATCATATCCTAAGTAACTAAATATTTTGGTAACGCGGACGCCTAAGCGATATCTCAGCTCTTGAGTTTCCCCACCTTTCAAAAATAGGCTCTCTAAGCCCATTATAGCATTTGCATTTCTTCTTTCTAATATGCCGTTTAGAAGTAAAGCATCACAATAACGTTTATAAGCAATAGCTATGTGGTCTAATCTTGTCTCTCCCAACTCATAAAAATTTTGTGGAATAGCTTTAATCATTATTTGCCAGAATTTTTTCAGTTTTTCCATATCCTTCTCTGTGATTACATATTTTTCGAAAGCGCTATAGTGTTCTCCAGCTGGTAAAACTTCAGAAGCCATGATATCCATAAGAGATTCGGAGTACATACGATATGAGATGTACTTAACACTTCCAACCTTAAAAAGCCTCAATAATGTGACTGATTGTTCAACTTTCATTTGAATCTCGTTAGCTTGTCTTCCTGGAAAGTCTACTTTTAGGATTGCGGAAGGTTTTTGTAGATGAGGTAAACCCATAAATCCATAAATCGGAAATTCTTTTTCAAGGTCTTTATTTGTAGTTTGCTTTAGGATAATATTCATATCACCAACTTTGAATTCAATTCTTGGTGACAGAATTACAATTCCATCAAGATCAACTTCTGCCCCACACCTTAGAGGTTCCTCTTTTAGGTCTTTCAAAAATGTTGCTATATATTGGTCTATATATTTCTCATTAAAATCTGAATTAGATAATAAATTTAGAATTAATTTTTGTATAAAGTGTTCAAGAGCACGTAATGTTTTATCTTCTTTTCTGAATATTTCTACTAACGATTCCAAAGTAGAAGAATATTCATTAGATTTCTTAATGTTGTCAATAACTTTAAAAGATGCTCCAAACCATGATTTTTTAGTAATATATTCTTCTTTAGCAGAGTATTTTGTTACTCCTCTCTCACCATACTCAAATTCGTTGACCTTCCGTCGAAAGTAGACACTTTCTTCTGGGTGAAGTACACCTTTGGAAATACCTTCTTCTATTTCTTTTCTTATCTTGAAAGTCAATTTTCTTAGAGTTTTTATCATATTTTCTGCTAGATTCATTCAATCACCATCAAATCTTTTTAATACAGCTCTGGAATTCCCATAATTTCAATAGATCTTTTGAAGTTTTTGTGCTTAAGTGTCGAAGATGGTTTGGGCAAGCGAAGTGTAACCAGATATGCTCTATGTCCAAGTGCAACACCATCGAAGCAGAGAATTTCACTGAGACCATTAATTTATTTTCTCTTAAGCCTTTTGATTTCTTTCTTAATTTCATCTATTACCTCGAGGTTATAGATTATCTTCTTATCACCTTTCTTTATTGAGAAAACTATAAATACTTTACCACCAATATCTCGTTCAAATTTATCATGCGTTTTACTAAGCCACTCCTTCCATTTATAAATTTCAGGAGTTTGCTCATAGGTTATGGGCTTTATTTGTAAGCCAATATATTTTCCATTAATTTCAATGTAAAAATCCACATTGTAAAGTCTGTCCCACTCATCTGGGGCTGGTTTAATGGGAACTTTTAGAATTTCCTGTAGTTGTCCATAAATAGTCTTTATTTCCGTTTGGTAACCATCAAATGTTCTGTTAATCACAAGATTATGGATGTATTGAAGACAGTCTTCTTCTGTTACTTCTTCGATCTCAGCCTGGATTACCTCTGTTATTCTTGTGTATAACTTTTGTCCCAAATCCTGTATGTATTCTTGAGGTTTTAAGTTTATCTTCTTTTCTTTAAGCATTTCTGCCAATTTTTTGTAATAAAAATCTTCCCATTCTTTTATCTCTTTAGGGTCGCGCTCTCTAATCCAAAGTGAAACGGGGCCGACGCTGTTCTTTTTGTTTAAACCCCATCTATTAGTTGTTATGTTTAATATCCATTCCTTAGCCATTGTATTGCCTCTCCTTCCACAATTGGATAAATTTATTTTTTAATTTATGGTTTATGGAAAAATCTGGTGAAGCTAATCCAGATTTGATTAAGTAAGCATTGATAAAGATTTTATTTTTGAGATAAACATAAGCCATTACAGTATTTTCATCTACCACTTTACCATCTTGAAATTTCAAAAATATCTTTTTTCCAAGAAGGTAATCTTGCAAATAGCGAATCACATCGTCTTTTTTATCTATTTTCACTCCTAAGAATTTGACAACTAATCCAGTGTTTAGTTTTATTGTGTTTTCATTCACGACATCCATAACTTTATAGAGTCTATCGCCCTTAAACTTAAACTTCTTAGGGTCTATTTGAGGTTTTGCATTTTGGATTCTTGGAATATAATCAATTTCTGGAAGATTAGTAACTTTTTCTTTCCTTTTCATGATTTCTATTCTATTATAAAATCCAAGTAAACTATCTTTCATACCTATCTTTTCTTTTATTATTTTAAGAAATTCCTCATTTATCTCATAGCCAATAGCATTTCTTTTCAATTCCAAAGCTACTCTTACGGCAGTCCCACTACCCAGAAACGGATCTAATACAGTATCTCCTATGAATGTAAACATCTTTATAAATCTTCTGGGTAGTTCATTTGGGAACATCGCTTCATGTCTCATCTGTCTTGCACCACCAAAATACCAATGCCCAGAAAAAAATTCCTTCCACTCTTCTTTCGTAAGCCTAGATGTCTCTTTAATTTCTTTTGAGACTTTCTTTCCTTTGCCAGGTTTTTTAAAAATATGAATATATTCGTAATCAATCTCTACGATTCCATTTGGGGGGTATGGAAAAGAACCCATTACATTTGCACCACCAGTAGTATTCATAGTAGTTTTTTTCTGCCATATAATAGAACCCATGAAATCAAAACCAATTTTTTCACATTGTGCTATAAATTCAGCGTGTATGGGGATGACCTTATATCGTCCATAGATAATTGACCTTGCAAATTGATCTCCTATATTGATACACAATCTTCTACCCTTTCTAAGTACCCTAAAGCATTCATTCCATGTATAATACAAATCTCTTAAATATTCATGGAGACTTTCTCCATATCCTATTTGTCCTGGGATACCATAATCCTTTATATGCCAATACGGAGGTGAAGTTACAATTAAATCTATACCCTCTTTCTCTACTTCCTTCATAGATCTACTATCGCCGATTATGATTTTTGCCCAATTGTCCATCATAGACACCTTCGTTATATCTAAAGTATGAACTTTTATATGCCATTATATAGGGTTTCGAGCAGTTTCGCCTAACTTCAAATACATCTAAACCCAAGCTCACATATTTTCTCAAGGTGATATCTTTTAAGTTTTTGCCTTAAAGAGTTAAATCAAAGGCATTTATCTTTGAGTTTTCCACATCATTGACTTCCTAAAGCACTTCATACATCAAACTGAATTGTAGTGTGCTCAACATCATACTTTTCACTCAACAATTTATTTATTCTGATGAGAATTTCTCTTGATTTTTTATGGCTCACATAATCGATGGTTATATGCGCTGTAAATGAATACATGTTTGAGGTGATCTCCCAAATATGTATATCGCGAATATCTTGAATCTCAGGGATTTCTTTTTTGAGTTCAGTGCTTAAATCATCTATGTTAATCCCTTTTGGAGCGGTTTCTAACAAAACATCGATAGAATCCTTAAAAAGTCTCCACGCCCAAATAAAAATCACCAAAGAAATACCAATACCCAATAGAGGGTCTAGAATGTACCAATGAGTAAGATAAAGGATGATCGCCCCCAATACAATTACGACAGAAGAAAAGGTATCAGCCAAAATATGGAGAAAAGCACCTTTAACATTGAGATCATCCCTCGCGCTTCCCCTCAATATCAAAACACTTATTACATTTACAATAAGACCTATCACTGCTACGAGGAACATTTCAAGTCCTAAAACATGTTCAAGATGAAGGAGTCTTTTAACTCCTTCGAAAAAGATGTAAGCTGTCACAGCAAAAAGGAATAGGCTATTAAAAAGTGCCGCGAGAATTTCCACCCGATAAAATCCATATGTCCTATGATGACAAGGATCTTTGGAGGCTATAATAATTGCTCCTAAACTAATCCCTAAGGCAAAGAAATGGGTAAACATGTGACCCGCATCACTGAGTAAAGCTAAACTATTGGTTAGAATGCCGCCTATTACCTCAATGATCATTACAACGCCTGTAATCGTCATTGCAAGCTTTAACTTGTTCCTCTCAACGCTTCTATATTCATACAAATGAGCGAAGGAATCCTTGATTTTAGGTTTATGAGCATGCTTTGTTGTCATAGAATAACCCTATACTCAACTTGTCTCCAAGCTCTATGTTGCTTTTTTGGAGCAATATCTTTTAAAGCCTTTGTGGCTTGCGAATTTCTATACATCTATATTCAAAAATATCCTCAAAAGAAATCCTATGCCAAATGTTAAAGCTGCTATCCCAAGGCTAATCAGTGCCATCTCAGAAAATCTCTTCTTGAAAGAAATATCTTTGGCAACAGAGATATAAAAAGTGAATATAAAAATCACTATAATTGCATTGAAAATCGCAAAGCCTAAGCAGAAATAGAGATTTTTGAAGAGAAAATAAGGGAAGATTAGAAACAAAACTGTGAGAACATAGGCTGAACCAGTATAAATCGATGCCTTAAAGGGGTTTTGCGTACCCTCTTCTGTTTTAGTCGACAGATATTCTGAGGCAGCCATCGATAGGGACGCTGCAATTCCTGTAATCAAACCTGCCATTGCAACTAAGCGTGTATTTTGGAGGGCAAGGGTTAATCCTGCAAGAGCTCCAGTAAGTTCTACCAAGGCATCATTTAAGCCCAGAATCACAGAACCTATATACCTAAGTCTCTCTTCATCTATTAAATCTATGAGTTGCTTTTCATGTTCAACTTCATCTTTTACAACACTTTTTGCAGCTGGCACAGATTTTGAGATATTTTCGTACATTGCATGGGCCTTTTCTTCTCCCCTCTCCATCAACTTTGTTCCAAATGTTATTCCGAGTATTTTTGAAATGAAAAAATACTTTAATATCTTCAACTTATCTGGCTTTACATCTTCATTGGTATATCTTTTCCAGAAATGATAATGTTCCAGTTCATCTCTGGAGATGCGTTTTAGAATGTTTTTGTTATGAGGATCTTCTATTGATTGGGACAGTTTCTCATAGATAAAATGTTCTGTGATTTCATTCCTTTGAGCGGTTAAGATGGCATTTTTCGTTTTCCTATCTAACATTTTTGCCTTCATGGTTGAAATATGATCATTTGGTGCCTATATAAATCTTTTTTATTTTCATCATAAATCCATGGTTTTTTAGCCTCTGGAGGAGGCGGACAGATGTCCTCCATTCTAAATATTTATCTTCATCGGCACAATCCATTACTAAGATGAATTCATCTTTGCCCTTTGAAAAGTGAATATCCTTGAATTCTACACCATCAACTTTTGATGCAGTTTCTCTCACATGGCTCAGAAGACTTACCAATTCACTTGAATCTTGTACTCTTCTAAAATAAATAAGATACATCTTTTATAAATCTTTGCTTGACTTCTAATAATTTTGGACAACTTCGATAATACGAACTCAAACTCGTACATTCTTTTTCAGACTTTATATCTTTTAAAATTTTTTGGTATTTGATAGAACCATTTCAAACCAAACTTATCCCAAACTCATCTGCAAACTCTAAAGCTTGAGACCTCTCCTCAGAAGTTAGATATCTGTTTATCTCTGGAAAGGCTCCTGCAAGATAGCAAGGTCTGTACTGAAACATTACATTGACAACTGGAGAATTTAAATTCTCAGAGATCCATTTCAATATTTCATAAGTACAACACTCCAAGTGATTTGGCAGAACAAGATGCCTTATTAAAAGCTCTGCATGCTTTTCTGAAAGCTTGTGGTTTCTAGAAACTATTTCAAAGTAGTTTTTAACCTTTGAGTATTTCTTTGCGCATTCATCGTTTCCATACTTGAAGTCTGTGAGATAGAGATCTACAACACCATCCAAAAGCTCCATTACCTCAAAAGTCATGTACATGTTGGAGTTCCACACAACAGGAATCTTTGCCTCACAAAACCTCAAGACCTTCAAGATATAGAGAAGATTTGGTGTTGGTTCTCCTCCAACGAAATTCACATTTTTTAGGTTTCTCCTTTCTATGAGTCTTGCAATCTCCTCTGGTTCAAAAAATCTTCCTGTGAGGTTCTGGGAGATGTCCCAGTTCTGACAGAATACACATTTGAAGTTACATCCTGAAAAGAATATGGTGTGAGAGGGAACGAGTGGAGCCTCCTCACCATGGTGAGCAAACTCTGAGGCGACTCTTGATTTCTTAACTTTACAAGTTCCTCTCTTCTCTCTTCTTGAGAGCTTGCACCTTCTCTCGCAGAACTCGCAGTTATCATAGATTCTTTCTGCAAGCTCTATCTTTAGGTCAAGTAAAGAGGTCTTTCCCTTTTTTCTCTCTCTGTGAGCCTTCCAGAGATTCTCAAGAGATAAATCTAAGTCTGCGTCTATCAAAATTCTTTTGGTTGAGAGATACTTCGGAAGGTTTTTCCCTCTGAGAATGGAGTAGTAATCACGAAGGTACATTTCCCACAGGTTCTATCTCCAGGGGAGGCATGTATTTTTTTATCTTCTCTAAAAATCCAGACTTTCGCTCTCCCATCAAAGCGACATCTAAGACATCGTCCAGTCTCTTTACTGGAACTACCTCTATCTTTCCCTCGTATCGCTTGTCAAGATTTATATCCTTTAAGTTGTCGTAAGGAATTATAACCTTTTTTAACCCAGCCTCGATGGCAGCCTCAATCTTTAAATTAACTCCTCCAATGGGCAGAACCTCACCCCTCACAGAGAGGGAGCCAGTCATCGCAATGTCTTGCTTTATTGGTATTCTCTCCAGAGCAGAAATTACTGCTGTGGCCATGGTGACGCTTGCAGAGTCTCCCTCCACTCCCTCGTAGCTCTGGAGGTATTGAACATGAATGTCATAGTTTGAAATATCTGTTCCTGTGTACTTCTTGATTAAGGCAGAGATGTTCTGGACAGCCTCTTTGGCGATCTCTCCCAGTTTTCCAGTTGCTATCACTTTGCCCTCTTCCTTTGATGCAGAGGGAGCAACTTCTGCCTCTATGACGTGCACGATACCACTTGTACCTCCTATGACTGCAAGAGCGTTTATTCTTCCAATTCTCTGTCCCTTGATCTTTATCACAGAGTAGTCCTTGTACTTCTCAATGTACTTGTCAGATATTTGATGTTCAAGAGACTTTGCCATCTTCTTTGAATCGAGCACATCCTTTGCATCCACGTACTTTTTCCCTCTCTTTATGGCAACATCTCCCGCACTCCTCACAACGCCACCCAAGTCCCTGAAAACGGTGGAGAGGTGTCCCTTTCTTCCAGCTCTCCTTTTGGATTCTTTTAAAATCTCTAAAACAGCATCTTTCGTGAAGTGGGGGATTCTTCCATCCTTCACCACTTCCTGTGCCACAAACTGCACCAGTTTCTTCCTGTTCTCTATGTTGTCTGGCATAGTGTCGTTCATGTAGACCTCATATCCGTATCCCCTTATCCTCGATCTTAAAGCTGGGTGCATCTGTCTTATGGTTTCCATGTTTCCAGCTGCCACAAGAATGAAATCGCAAGGCGCAGGCTCAGTCCTCACCATGGCTCCAGATGACATCTCTGACTGTCCAGTTATGGAGTATCTCCTTTCCTGCATTGCTGTAAGTATCGCCTGCTGCATCTTCATCCCCAACGTAGCAATCTCATCTATGAAGAGCACTCCTTTGTTAGCTTTTTGTATCATTCCAGCCTCCACCCTCTCATGGGCTGGAGTTCCAAGTCCTCCAGATTGAAAGGGATCGTGGCGAACATCACCAAGGAGAGCCCCAGCGTGAGCCCCTGTCGCATCAACAAAAGGGGCAGCAGTTCTGTTAGAGTTATCAACCAAAAGCTTTGGAACCAGAACCTGACTCTTAACTCTCATGGACTGCATTCCAAAAAACACTATAAAAAAGACAAACATTCCCATTAGTATGGTGGTGGGATTCCAACCAGAGTAGAAAATCAACACAAGGATTATAATTCCTATCAAAAGGATGATGAAGTTCTTTGAGTTCTCCTGCTTTCTTGCTTGCACTCTGTGTCTCTCAACTATGGGTTTTGCCTCTCCAGCAGGAACTCTTCTTATCCTTGGAGTATGAGGATCCTCGTGATTTGGGTAAGCCATTAAATCCTCCAGGTCCTCCATTGGTAGGAGCTCTGCCATTGCCTGTCCAAGCATGGACTTTCCATTTCCTGGCTCACCCACCAAGAGCACATTTCTCCTCTGCTTGGCAGCAACTTTTATGAGTTCTACGCCATGCTCCTGACCAATAACCTGATCTACCAGAAGCTTTGGAATTTCTATTTCCTCTGTAGTTTTGAACTCAATTCCCAAATCATTGTCATCCAGAACTTCTTCAACCTTTAAACTCATCACTGATGATAGGAAATTTCCTATAAAAATTTATCGGTAATTTCTAGATTGGAATAAGCCTCTGGAGAACATAGCCCAAGGAAATCAGAATTCCAGTGAAGAGGTGAACCATTATGGTCTCAGCGTTGGCTGGAACGAGGTTTATAGTGTCCTCGTAGTTTGTCTTTGCAACTCTCACAGCTCTGATTGCTTTTGGCAGAGTTAAAAGTCCAAGTAAAACGAAGGGTGGAACCAACCTCAAGGCGACTCCTAGAATTATCGAAAGGTAAGTAATCAACATCAAAATCTCATAGAATCTTGCAGCCTTCTCCTTCCCTAACCTCACCACCAACGTTCTCTTACCTACCTCTCTATCTGCAGTGAAGTCTGGAAACTCGTTTATGTATAAAACTAGAGCAATCAAAAGAGCAATGGGAATGGAAGCAACCAGGGGTTCAAGGTCAAATCTTTGAGTCTGGACGTAGTAGGCTCCCAAGGTCATCAAAATTCCAAAGTTCAGTCCAACGAAGAGCTCTCCAATCCCTCTATTTGCAAGCTTTATTGGAGGTGCTGTGTAGAAGAAGCCTGAGAAAACTCCAATCATGCCAAGATAGAGAATTAGAAAACCCCTCTCAAAGACTAAGTAAAAGCCAATTAGGCTTCCAAGAGAGAATAAAGTGAGGGCACCTGCAAGCACTTCTTTAGGAGAGAGCAATCCCCTCTGAATCATTCTCGATCCTCCAGAAAAGGGTCTAACGTACTCTGTGTTTACCCAGTCGTCCCTGCTCAAGTGATCAAAGAAGTCGTTGGCAACGTTGGTGCCTGCATGGAGAAGAACTCCCCCAAATAAGGTGAGCAAGAAGTAAAACCAATAAAATTCCCCAGTCTTGCTCCAAGCTATGGCAGATCCGAGGATTATAGGGATAATGGAGGCTGTGAGAAAGGGTACTCTCAGTTCAGAAAACCACAACCTTACCTTTTCGTTAATCGTGAAATAGGACTCAACTTTAGCCTGAGGCTCAAACTCAAAAACTGTGGGGGCAACCCCTCTAACAATCTCTCCGAAAACCCTGTACTTTAAACTCTTCGGTTGAAGCTTGAAGACATCAAAGATTTCGGTGTTTTTTGCATCTGATTGAACCTTCACTATGGGAGAACTTTTGTATAACAATTTGAGAGCTTTCTCTCTCTCTTCCTCATGGATAACGTGAGCTCTTCCCACCGCCTCTATCTCTGATGTGAAAATCAACTCTTCATCTTCGATAGTTAGGTGAAAACTCAATGAGGGATTCTCCTTCAACTGCCTTATCTTTGGATCGTTTTTCATGCTGGCAAAGTAGAAGTTGAGATTTTCATCCGATGCAAAGTGCATCGTCCTTAATCTTATCTTGCCAGATTCAAGGGTAGCAACACAACCGAAGGAAACCTTACTGAGGGCATTTAAAATTTCTTCTCTCGTGTGTTTCTCACTCAAATAACCCACCTTTTCAAGACATTCTAGTTTTCCTTTTTAAAGCTTTTGGAAATTCTCTTTGAATCAAAGCCTATCAGGATTGTAGAGAAATCAGAATCTCTTGAGTTCAAAAGCTTTTTGAGATAGGAGTCAGAGTGAAGAGAGGGGCTTGTGGAAACGAGGTTTTCTATATCCTCAATACCCGAAAGCTCTGGAAATCCAAGGGGAGGAATCAGAAAGTAAGATCTTCCATGAGGTTTTACATCTGTGTAAATGACAAAGTCGCTGCTTAAAAAGAAGACATTCTCTCTATTCCTAACCTCTTTGATTCTATCCTTGCTCAACCACTCTCCTATCACATTTCTCTTCTCATCTACAATTAGCATCAATTCTTGGGGCTCTCTGAAACCCTCTTTTTCATCCACAAGGATAACCAGGACAAACTCTCTTTTTAAAACCTCAGAGATGCCCTCATTCAAAAGATCCATCCCAAATCTCCCACTTCCCTTAAAATTTTCAAGCCTTGAAACCTCTTTTCTCTCCTCCTCTGAAAGAAATCTTAAATCCTTGATGCACTCCATCTCCACCAACTTCCTCTCAACTTTCTTGAGCAGCTCTCCTCCATCTTTTCTCTTCAAGTGATCACCAATTCATAGGCTTCTCCCCAAATTCCACAGTATATTGAGTCGATTTTCATCGTTCTTGATATTCTCCTCAAGATTAAAAAAGTTTTGGTGTGATTGACTTTGGGACAAAGATAGCTTAGCTTCAAGTCCATCACGATCGGTTAAGATTACCATTCCAGCTCCATATCCGAGAGTGCCTACTCCATCTTCAAGAGGAATTTCCCAATACCTCTGCGGAGGCGTATAAAGGCTATGCTACCTCAACATCAGCTGTCGATGTGCAGAATACATGAATTATGTCCCAAAGTCCCCTAAAACAAAACCCTTTTAAACTCTCTCTTAAAGATCTGATGAGGTTTTCAATGGGTAAAAAGATTCTTTTAATGGGTAACGAAGCCATTGCAAGAGGTGCCATGGAGGCTGGGGTGAGGATTGCAGCTGCCTATCCAGGAACTCCCTCCTCAGAGATAGGAGAAACCCTTGCACATCAAGGCAAGGAAAATGGCGTCTACTTTGAGTGGTCTGTGAACGAGAAGGTGGCTTTGGAGGTAGCCACTGCAGGTTCCTATCATGGTCTTCGAAGCATGGCTTCAATGAAGAGTCTTGGGCTAAACGTAGCTTCTGATACCTTGAACGTGATAAACTTCAACGGAGTTGGAGGAGGTTTGGTGATAATCTCTGCAGACGATCCTCAAGCTCACTCCTCCACCAATGAGCAGGATGGAAGGTGGCACGTTCTCATGGCTTCCCTTCCCTTACTTGAGCCCTCTGATGTTGAAGAGGCATACCTTATCACCAAGTGGGCCTTCGAGCTTTCTGAAAAGTTCGATTTGCCTGTGGTTATAAGAACCGTGACAAGACTTGGACATGCAAGGGGAGATGTTGAGGTTTCTGAACTTGGTGAGAGGAAGATACAGGGAAGCTTTCTTAGAAGACAGAGTTATCGGCATTCAAAGGTTTGGAACAAGTTGATTGGGAAGAGAAAGTTATATGAAAACCTCAAAAAAGCAAAAGAGTACTTTGAGAGCTTTCCCTTCAATCGAAAGGAGGGTGATTCAAAACTTGGGATAATATGTTGTGGGCTTTCCTACCAGTATACTAGAGAGGCTTTGAAGATTCTAGGGGTAAAGGCCTCAATTTTAAAGCTTGTGACAACCTACCCAATTCCAGAAAGGTTGGTTAGAGAGTTTGTTGAAAGCAAGGAAAAGATATTGGTTTTAGAGGAGCTCTCTCCCATAGTTGAGATGCAGGTTAGGGCTCTCACTAAAAAGGAAATTTATGGCAAGAACAACGGCTTTGTTCCTTTGGAGGGAGAACTCAATCCTGATTTGGTTAAGAATGTTATTTCAAAACTTCTTGGAATTGAGATGAAGGATGAGAGGAAAGAGATGAGAGAGGAGGTTTCAAAATTTCTGACTCCAAGAATTTGGACTCTTTGTGCTGGCTGTCCACATAGAGCAGTTTGGTATACCCTGAAAAAACTTGAAAAGAAGTTGAAAATCAAAGAGATAACCTACAGTGGAGATATTGGATGCTACACTCTGCTTGCCTTTCCTCCCTACAAGATACTTGATACTGTTTTCGCAATGGGCTCATCCACTGCATTTTCCTCAGGCTCATATCATGCAAACCCAAAGGAAAAGCAGGTAACACTCATAGGAGACTCGACCTTCTTTCACTCTGGGATAACTGGGCTCATCAATGCAATCTACAACAATGCAAAGCTAACTTTGGTTATTCTCGATAACAGGACAACAGCCATGACAGGATTTGAGCCTCACCCAGGAGTTGGCGTGACTGCTCAGGGAGATGAGAGCAAGATAATATACCCAGAAAGGGTGGCAGAGGGTCTTGGGGTAGAATTTGTGAAAGTCTTTGATCCCTTCGATTTGAAGTCAAGTCTTGAGGTCTTAAAAGAGGCTTTAAGCTTTGATGGAGTCTCTGTTTGCGTGGCAAGACAGATTTGTTCTCTAAAAGAGTCTATTGAGAAGAGAAGAAGGGGAGAGAGAATAAAAAAGTACTACGTCACCGATGACTGTGAGGAGTGCACTATTTGCGTGAAACAGTACCAGTGTGCCGCTTTATCGCTAGAGGGAAAGAGGGCTTTAATAGACCAAGAATTGTGCACCGGTTGTGGAGTTTGTCCTCAGATATGTCCCTTTGATGCCATAGAAGTGATTAAGTGAAGGAATTGAACATCTTGATTGCAGGTGTGGGAGGACAGGGAAACATTCTCACTTCAAGGATACTTGCCAATGTGGCAATCTCTAAAGGAGAGAGGGTGAGAATAGGGGAAACCTATGGAGCTTCCCAGAGAGGGGGAGGAGTTCTCTCCCACGTCAGAATAGGCTCTGAGGTTTTTGGACCTCTGATTTCCTTTGGTAAAGGGGATGTGATCTTAGGCTTTGAGCCTATGGAATGTGTGAGACAGGCTGTAATTTATCTGAAAAAAGATGGCTTGATCTTGTGCAACACCAGAAAGCTACTCCCAATAGAGGTGATTTCTGGGATGATGGAGTACCCAGAGATGGATTTTCTCTGGAAAACTTTGAGAAAAATCTCAAAAAATACCTATCTCTTCGATGCAACAGAGCTTGCAGAAAAAGCTGGTGATTCCATAACCCTAAACATGGTGATGCTTGGAGCCCTTCAAGCCTCAGGAAACTTTCCATTTGAAAAAAAAGACATGTTAATGGAGATTAGAAATTCTTTGAAAAAAAAGATTGAGGTGAATGAGAGGGCTTTTGAGCTTGGTTTTAAAGAATTTCTAAAATTGAGAGGAAATGAAAAGCCTTAGTTCTTCTTGTCCAGATGAAAAAATGGCTTTTCTACTCATAAACCTTTTCTCTGTGTTCAATCTTATGCATCTTCTTCCTCAAAGTGCTTCACAAAATCTTCAAAAGAATCAAATTTAGTAGTTTCTCCCCTTTCAGCTTGACTAAGGCTTTCCATTAATTCTTTATCATTGAGAATTTTAAGCTCTTCGTAAAGTTCATCAATTTCTCTTTTCAGTTTTATCACTGTTTGAACAATCTTTTCATTTATCTGGATATTCATTTTAACACCACTCAACATTATACTTAAAGCTTAAAAGTTTTATCATCAAAATCTCTGAATTCCCAGCCCACATCTGAAACTTTTAAAAAAAGTGTACGAAATTCAAAGATTCCTCAAAAAAATAAGATTTTATTCGGAAATCTTTGATTACCGATATGCCAG
>JBHIDS010000043.1:0-13886 GCA_046760205.1 Candidatus Methanofastidiosia archaeon | reverse complement strand
AATTATTCTCTGCACAACAATTATCTGGACTATAGAAAATAAGGATAAAAAACTTCCTTTTTTCAAGGCTTTCCATTCCTTTGTAGAATAAGTAAGAGAGAAGAGCTGAAGGCAGAAGGGTGAAAGCCAATCTATGGGATAGAACGCTGAAGGTGAATGATATGAGGGTTAGAGAGAACCACTTTTTACCACCCTTCTTCAAGAAGAGATAGAACAAATAAAGGGTTAAAAGGTAGAAAAACTGAAACTGAGCATACATTCTTGCAAGCCTTGCCCACTCTATGCTCCATAGATCAAAGGTTAGAATTGCAGAGGCAATCAGTCCAAAGAGAGGATTCTTAAGCTCTCTTCCAAAGAGATAGCAGACGAGTATTGAAAGGGCTCCAAAAATTGCAGAGGAAAATCTTGCAGAAAACTCACTTATTCCAAAGAGCTTGAAGGAGAGGGAGACAAAGAGGGTGTTGAGAATTGCCCTCCAGTAGAGCTTTCCATTTGGGAGTTGTGGCTTTCCAACCTCCAAGATTCCCAAGGCTGCAAAGACATGACTATATTCATCAGTCCAAAAAGAGAGATATCCGAGGTTCTTCAAACTGAGATAGAGGCGAGCAGAAATCAAGGTTGCAATTAAGATAGAGTTTAAATTCAATCTCAAACCAATCTCTCCATAAACCATTTCTTATCAAAGTTCTTTATATCTTCCAAATCCTGACCATCACAAACATAGATTATAGGTTTTCCTGTCAAATAAGCGATGGAGAGGGCAGCTCCCCCTCTTGCATCTGCATCAATCTTGGTGAGTATTGAGGCATCTATCCCAACTTCTGAAAATCTTTCAACTTGTTCCAAAATCGCATTTCCTGCGAGGGCATCTCCAACGAATATGGTAAGGTCTGGGTTTGTAACCCTTCTTATCTTCTTCATCTCCTGCATCAGGTTTCTGTTGGTCTCTGTCCTACCAGCTGTATCTATTAAAACCACATTAACTCCCCTTGCCTTGGCATGGGCTATGGCATCGTATGCAACCGCAGCAGGGTCTGCCCCATAATCATGTTTTATCATCTTGACACCCACCTTCTTTGCGTGTTTCTCAAGCTGCTGTATTGAACCTGCCCTGAAAGTGTCTGAGGCTGCAATCACCACACTGAATTTTTTCTTTAAAAGGTTTGAAAGCTTGGCTATGGTGGTGGTCTTTCCAGTTCCATTGAAACCTATAAATAAAAGTACTGTGGGCTTTCCAATTCTTATATTCTCTTCGATGATCTTTTGCAAATCCATATCCTCTGCCTTGAGGATTTCTAAAATAGAATCTCTCAAGGCTTTTAGAATGAACTCTCTCTTAGAACCTGTGAGCTTCAGCCTCTCTCCCAGGAGCTTCTCCTTGAGTTCTTCTTTGAGTTTCTCCACAACCCTTAGAGAAACATCGCTTTGAAGCAGTGAAATCTCGAGAGAGGAAAGGGCATTCTCCAAGTCCTTTTGAGAGATCTCCTTGGTTTGAAGGGTTTCCACAAAATCTTCAAACTTGCTTTTTAAACTCTCAAACATACTACTCCCTCTTGTAGTAGATCACTCTCGAAGAGTAGAGCTTTTTCATGAATTCCACAACCCATGCCTGTACCTGTGCTTCATCTGAGTCTTTCATCTCTTCTGAATTCTTGAAATCCTCCATCAAAATTGAAGAAATGTCTTGAATGGTGTTATCTCCATTACACAACTCCCAGACTCTGATTCCAAGCTCATCCTCAATATCTACTCTCTTAAATCTTGGAATCTGTCTCAGCTTTATAAGGAGCCTTAGAAATATTGAACCTGTAAGACTTCTGTCTCGAGTGAGACAGAGAGTGTTCCCCTTCCAACTCTTTTTGACATAGGGATTTTTGGCTGGTATAGCATCCAAAACACTCATGTTTTTTTATAATTGGGCAAACTTAAAAAGTTATGTGTGATAAAAATAAGTTTAAATAGACTAAAAGTGAGGAATAATCTCTTTTTTGATGAGCTTCATGGCATCCACCTTTGACTTACCGAGAGGCATCCCCATGACTATCTGAGATACCCCAACTTTAGAAAGCTCTGAGATCTTTTCAACGCAATCCTCAGGATTTCCTGCAATGGAGAAGGCATCCACCACGTAGTCTGGAACTCCACCCTCCTTCATCTCCTTGAACCTTTGGTTTGCAAAAAGCTCTTTGATCTCTTCCTGTACTTCTTTTTCGATGCCATGTCTTTTTAAGATAAAGTCTGGGGAACCTGCAGCGATGGCTCCTGCCACGATTCTCGCCTTCTTTATTGCCCTTTCCCTTTTCTTATGAATTGAAAAGGAAGTGTAGGCTGCCACATCTATTTCATCGATTTTTCTCTTTACCTTTTGAACTCCAAGTTTCACATTCTCAACCGCTGGCTCAAAATCCTTTGGATGAGAGGAGTTTATCAAAACCCCATCTGCCAGTTGTGCAGCCATCTGAAGCATCTTTGGACCTTGGGCTCCGATGTAGATTGGAATTTCGTGTTTTGGAGCTTTTTTCACCTTGGCTTTCTTGACTTTGAATAACTCGCCCTGAAACTTAGTTTTTCCCTTCAGATTCAACTCTTTGAAAATCGTAACACTCTCTTTAACTGCAGTCAAAGGCTTTTCCCACTTTATGCCCAAAGCCTCCAAAGTCATCTTGTCCCCAGCTCCAATTCCAAAGATTGCTCTTCCTCCAGAAATTTCATCCACTGTGAATATGGCTTCAGCAGTCCAGACAGGATGGCAGACATAGGGGTTGGTGACTGCAGAACCGATCATTATTTCGTTGGTAACTCTAGAAATCTCTGCCATGGTTACATAAACGTTTCTGTTGTTGTAGTGGTCTGTGATCCAGACGTGGTGAAACCTAGAATCCTCTGCAAATTTTGAGTGAAAGGCCACATCATAGGTGGGTTTCTCAGGGCTGAACTCGATGCCAAACTTCATTCGATCACCAAGAATACTTTACAAATGACTATTTATAAAGGTTGCTACAGCACTTTCATGGAAATGTTTTGTCCAACTTCCCACATTAAAAATCCACTTCATTATCCAACGACTTGATTTTGACCATAATATGTTAGGTCAAATTTTTTTGTACCAAAAGCTTAAATATGATGTCAACTTACATAAAAGAATTTCTTTAGAAAAGACCTTTATGCTTACGCCTTCATCTCACCTGAAAATGGTGAGATACCTTTAACAGTTTTGTTCACTGGAACTTCAAGAGGGAAGAACGAGATTCTAAAGTACGAGTGGGATTTCGATGGAGATGGGATCTTCGACTGATCTTCCTCAGATGATGGGAGGACCATCTATACTTATAAAGAAGGGATTCTTCAAAGCCACTTTGAAGATTACAGATGAGAATGGTAATCCAACCTTTGATCAATACATAATTTACAAACCTTTAGGTGAGATTTATTCAGGGAATGCTTCCGATGAGAGGTATCTCTTCATGATTTTGGTTGGTTCAGTTGTGTTTAGAAACCTATGCAAATCTTTATAAGTCTTTTTTTAAATTTCATCCATCAAGGTGATGTAATGGAGTTTAAGATTCTAATCTCTGATAAAAAGAAAACTTACCAAAAGGAGTTGAAAGATCCTGAGGCAAAAAGGCTTTTGAGAATGAAGATAGGAGACACCTTTGATGCCTCTTTGGTTTCAAAAAAAGGAAAATTGAAGATAACTGGAGGTTCTGATAAGGATGGATTTCCAATGAGATGGGACCTTCCTGGAGAGAGGAGAGCAAAGCTTCTCCTCAGTGGAGGGGTGGGATTCAACCCTAAGAGAAAAGGAGAGAGGAGAAAAAAGCAGGTGAGAGGGAATGTAATTTCAGAGAACATCGTCCAGATAAACACTGTTTTGGTTGAGAAAGTAAGAAAAGAGGTAAGGAAAAAGGTAAAGAAAGTAGAAAAAAAGCCCAAGGCTGTCCCAAAAAAAGTTGGAAAGGAAAAAGCCAAAAAACCGAAAAAACACAAGGTTGTCAAAAAGAAAGTGGGGATTCCAATCACCAACCTTAGGGGAGTGGGAGAAAAGAAAGCAAAAGAGCTTGAAAAGGCTTCCATAAAGACGGTTGAAGATATTTTAAAGGCAGACCCTGAAGAGGTCTCTTCAAAAACTAGCTTTTCCCTTGAATACCTCAAAAAGCTTAAGAAATCCGCTTTGAAAAGGTGATTTTATAGGCTTCCAGCAATCCGAAGTGAACATTGGTCTTGTGGGACATGTGGACCATGGAAAGACCACCCTGACACAAGCTCTCTCGGGAATTTGGACAGACACCCACTCTGAGGAAATAAGAAGGGGTATCACCATAAGGTTGGGATACGCAGATGCCATATTTTGTAAGTGTCCAAAGTGTGCAAAACCCCAAAGCTACACCACTGAAAAAAAATGTCCTCACTGTGGCACTAAAACAAAAATGCTTCGAAGAGTCTCCTTCGTGGATGCCCCAGGTCATGAAACCTTGATGGCAACCATGCTCTCTGGGGCTGCCATCATGGATGGAGCAATTCTGGTGATAGCTGCCAACGAGCCTTGCCCCCAGCCCCAGACCAAGGAGCATCTCATGGCTTTGGAGATAATAGGAGTGAAAAACATCATCATAGTTCAAAATAAGATTGAGTGTGTGGATGAAAAGAAGGTTTTAGAAAACTACAACGAGATAAAAAATTTTATTAAAAAGACCGTTGCAGAAAAAGCTCCCATAATTCCAATCTCTGCTCAGCACAGTGTAAACATCGATTTGGTGATTCAAGCCATAGAAGAGTTTATTCCAACACCAAAGAGAGACATATCAAAACCTGCCAGGATGTACGTCGCCCGTTCCTTTGACATAAACAAGCCGGGAATCACCCCAGAGAAGCTGAAAGGTGGAGTCCTTGGAGGTTCTCTCCTACAGGGAAAACTCAAGATTGGAGATGAGATAGAGGTGAAACCTTGGAGGAGTGGGGAAAGTATCTTTGCAGATATCGCATCTCTATCTGCTGGAGGAAATCCTGTAAAAACAGCAAAACCTAGGGGATTGATAGGAATTGGAACTAGGCTGGATCCATTTCTGACCAAGTCAGACTTTCTCGCAGGTACTCTTTTAGGCCTTCCAGGTACTCTTCCAGAGGTTTTAAATGCCCTCACCTTAGAGGTAAATCTCTTGGAGAGGGTTATTGGAACAAAAGAAGAGCTTGAAATCTCTGAGATAAAAAGGGGAGAGGCTCTGATGCTCAACATAGGCACTGCAAAGACCATAGGCGTAGTTTTAAAACCTGGGAAAGTAGTTGAGATGAACCTGAAACTCCCAGTTTGTGCTGAGAGAGGGATGAGGGTTGCAATCTCGAGAAGAATCGGTGCAAGATGGAGACTGATAGGGTATGGAATCATCAGGTAGAGAAATTCTTTTGGACACCAACTTTCTCTTAGACTGTTTAAAGTATGGAATCCATCTTTCAGAGATTGAGAGGTTGATGGATGAGAAGTTTGAGATCTTGGTTCCGATGAATGTAATATCTGAGCTTGAGAGCTTGAACCTAAAAGGAAAAGAGAGGGAGAGAAGAAAAGTTACGCTCAAGCTCATCGAGAACTTTAAAAAAATAGAACTTGAGGGTAAGGTAGATGAGTCCATTCTAGATTATGCCTTGAAAAATAGGAAAAGGTGTCTCGTGTGCACCAACGATGGGGATTTGAAGTCTGAGCTAAGGAAATCAGGAGTACCAGTAATCTTTATAAGGGGTAAATCTCACTTGGAAAAAATTTAGGAGTTGGTAGATTGGATTTGACTCTGATTGCACCCATATCAGGAATTTTAGGTTTATCCTTTGCCGCCTTAAAAGCCTTTCTCATCTTGAGAAAGGATGCAGGCGATCTGAAGGTTAGAAAAATATCTCAAATAATACACAAGGGAGCCATGACTTTTCTCATGCAGGAATACAGGATCTTGGTTGTTTTTGCCCTCCTCGTAACCATAGCTATCTATTTTCTTATAGATAAAAAAACATCCCTTGCCTTCGTTTTGGGAGCTTTCTTCTCTGCTCTTACAGGAAACATAGGAATGAGAATTGCTACCTCTTCAAATGGAAGGACAGCTACTGCAGCCAAGAGTTCCATAGGAGAGGGTTTGAGTGTTGCATTCTCAAGTGGTGTTGTAATGGGACTCTCTGTGACAGGACTTGGACTTATTGGGGTAAGCATCCTCTATATTCTCTTCAAGGATCCTGAGATAATCTATGGTTTTGGCTTTGGAGCCTCTTCCATAGCCTTGTTTGCAAGGGTTGGGGGTGGAATCTACACCAAGGCTGCAGATGTTGGAGCAGATCTTGTTGGGAAGGTGGAGGCTGGAATTCCAGAGGATGATCCGAGAAATCCGGCAGTCATTGCAGACAACGTTGGAGACAACGTTGGAGATGTTGCAGGAATGGGAGCAGACCTATTTGAGTCCTATGTGGATTCCATAATCGCTGCCATGGCTCTTGGTGTTTTTCTAACTACAGAGAATGTGATTCTCCCAATGATCCTTGCAGGAGTTGGAATCCTCTCATCCATTGCAGGAACCTTTTTCGTGAGGGTTTCAGATTCTAAAAATCTCCACATGGTTTTGAACAGGGGGATCTTTGCAGCTTCAATCCTTGCTGCCATACTCTCCTTCTTCGTGGTGCTTGAAATAACTTCAGATTTAAAGATTTTTTATGCCTTACTCTCAGGTCTTTTGTGTGGGATAGTCATTGGCTTGATAACAGAGTACTTCACCTCCCATGAGTATAGACCTACTAAAAGAATCTCAGAGTCTGCACAGACTGGACCTGCCACATGCATCATAACTGGTCTGGCCCTTGGAATGAGAAGCACCGCCATACCAGTTTTAGCGGTTTGTATCGCCATAATCTTGAGCTTTGAGTTTGCGGGTCTTTATGGAATCGCCATTGCAGCTGTAGGGATGCTCTCCACCCTGGGGATTACCCTGGCAACAGACACCTATGGTCCTGTTGCAGACAACGCGGCAGGGATTGCGGAGATGGCAGGCATGGGAAAGAAGACCAGGGAACGTGCAGAAAGACTGGATGCAGTTGGAAACACCACCGCAGCCATAGGAAAAGGCTTTGCCATAGGTTCTGCAGCTCTCACAGCTCTTGCACTTTTTTCAGCCTACACAAGCAGGATATTACAGCTTCGAGGGGTAGAGAGCATCTCAATAGACATAAACTCTCCAAACGTCATAGTTGGGCTCTTCATTGGGGGATTGCTTCCATTTCTCTTCAGCTCCTTTACCATGGAAGCTGTGGGAAAGGCGGCTTTCAAGATGGTGAAGGAGGTAAGAAGGCAGTTTAAAGAGATTGAGGGTCTGATGGAGGGAAAGGCAGAACCTGATTACTTACGATGCATTAATATTTCCACCTCTGCAGCATTGAGAGAGATGATGATTCCTGGGCTTCTCGCAGTTCTTGTACCTATCATCGTGGGACTTTTCCTTGGTGCAGAAGCCCTGGGGGGATTACTTGCTGGAGCTCTGATTACAGGTTTTCTTTTAGCTGTGATGATGGCAAACTCTGGAGGCGCCTGGGACAACGCCAAGAAGTTCATCGAGGCTGGGAATCTTGGAGGCAAAGGGTCTTTTGCCCACAAGGCTTCTGTTGTGGGAGATACTGTTGGGGATCCTTTCAAGGACACATCAGGACCTTCTCTAAACATTTTGATAAAGCTGATGTCTATAATTGCCCTGGTTTTTGCAGCTCTTTTTGTGTGAGGGGGTAAAATGTACAAACTCATAACAGTGAGGGACGTTGTAAGAGTTCCACCTAATAGGTTCGGAGAGGATAGAGCAGAAGCAATTCTTGAGATTCTTGGAGAGAGGTACGCTGGCATCTGGGACAAGGATTTGGGATTGGTGTTGATGGTAACAGAGGTGAAAAAGATTGGTGTGGGAAAGATAATTCCTGGAGATGGTGCCTCTTACCACGAGGTAGAGTACGAGATTTTGTGCTACCTCCCAAAGCTTCACGAAGTTGTGGAGGGAAACATAATTGAGATATTGGAGTTTGGGGCTTTCACAAGACTTGGACCTGTAGATGGGTTGGTCCATGTCTCCCAGATAACCAACGATTTTATAAACTATGATGCCAAGAACCGTGTTTTGACTGGAAAGGAATCCAAGAAGATTCTAAAAGAGGGGGACAAGATAAGGGCAAGGATAGTCACAATTTCCCTCAAAAAAGAAGCTGCAAAGATAGGTTTAACTCTAAGACAGCCAGGTCTTGGAAAGTTTGAGTGGATTGAGGAGGAAAGAGAGAAGAGGGGGGATGTGAAACCTAAAAAAATCAAAAAGAAAGTGAAAAGGAAGGTGAGTAAGTGATCCTAGTTTGTAGAGAGTGCCACTCCCTTATTCCAGAGAATGCCGAACACTGTCCCTTGTGCAAGGGTACAGACTTCACAGAGGATTGGAGTGGAGTTTTGATAATTATAGACCCAGAATCTGAGATTGCAAGAAAGAGTGGGATCAAGAAAAGAGGAAAGTATGCACTGAGGGTAAGATAGATGAAACTCACAAAGGAAGCTGAAGAAATCTTGAAAAAACCACAGGGGTTTTTGATAAAAGGGGATATTCCGAAACCCTATCTCAAGTTCAAAGAGATGTATCAAGGTGAGAAGATCATCGCTGTGGGAGATGTTGTGGTGGAGAACCTCAAAAAGCTTGGGATGAGACCCTTCATAACGATAGTCGATGGAAAGACCAAGAGGAGGTTGAAGAAAGATTTGGGAGAGTACGATTGCGTGGTTAAGAATCCTAAATCCCACATAACGAAAGAACTCCTAAAGGTTTTAAGAGAGAAAAGGGCAAAAAGGATATTGGTGGATGGGGAGGAGGACCTGGCTGCCCTTCCAGCGATACTCTATGCTGATTTAGATACCATCGTTGTCTATGGTCAGCCCGACGAGGGAATCGTTGTTGTAAGGGTTTCTGATAAAGCCAAAAGAAAGGCTCGTGAGATATTGAAACTTTTCAAGGTGGATGAGAATGGAGATAGAGATTTTTGAGGAGAGAGAAAATCCCTTGCTCTTGAGAAGGGAGATGAAGTTTAGAGTGATCCATGAAAAAGGTTCTGAAAAGGTTTCAGATTTAAGGGAAAAGATCTCAGCTCTTTTAAACCTGGACATGGACAAGTTCGTTATCCAGAACGTGATGTCTTCCTATGGAAAGAGTGAGTCTGTTGGGTTTCTCAAGGTCTATGAGAGCAGAGATAGGATGTTTCAGATAGAGGCAAGGTATGTTTTAAGAAAGAACGGATTTATTTCAGAGGAAAAAGAGGGAAAGCAGAAAGAAGGTGGTTGATTGGCAATCTATGAAATAAAGGACGGAAAACTCACAAGGAAGAACAAACAGTGTCCACGATGCGGAGCTGGAACCTTTCTTGCAGATCACGGTGACAGGCTTTCCTGTGGTAAATGTAGATTTACCCAGTGGAAGAGCAACAGATGACAGTGCTATGCTCTTTTTTTCAGAAGATAGAGAGAGAAAAAGAGGATTAGAAAAGATAAAAACCCAAAGCCAGCCTCAAGACTTTCTTGAGAGACCCACTCAACTAGGTTTAAAACGAATTCTAAAGTATCGTACATCAAAATATACCGATTCTCGAATATATGATACGTTCCAACACCCACAACCTTGCCCTTACCGTACTCTGAAACCACTGCAAGGCTTATTTTTTCTGTACTCTCCTTACCTGTAACAAAAGTGTCCTCGTCTCCAAGAGCGATTGCCCTCGCATCTCCCACAATTTCTATGGAACACGGCTTTGCAAAGACCACGTTTCCTATTCCACTTTCTTCTTCAAGACTCTCAAACACATGGATTATGGGAGTGCACTTGCACCCAGCTTTATTGGTTCTATCGTCTACTGCATTTTCCTGAAATTTGAACCCAAAGTTTCGAACGAGTTTGTTGTAGGAATCTCTGGATTCCTTCTTCCAGGAGACGTTCCAGTCCCCATTCACCACAAGACCTCCCCCTTTTTCAACGAACTCCAAGATCAAAGAGATTTCTTTATCTTCAAGAATCCCAGAAGGTGCCCAAAGGAGAAGAACATCATAATCCCTAAGAGAAAGACTTTCGAGCTTTACATCACTCATCTCAACCTCAAAGTTTTTCTCTTCAAGATTGTATAGGAAAGTTGAGAGATTCTTTTGGGCTTGCTCTTTGTTAGAACTATGGGAGAAGTCGATGAGAATGGTTTTCTCTTCCTTAGATAGGGCTGAGTAAATCAGAAATATAAAAACACCAAAGAGGAGGAATTTCTTTACACTCATGATGATTATCTCAGAAAATGGAATATAAATCTTTCTATCAATTTGGGCACCTATGAAAATGTTTTCCATTTTACCTCTACCATGTCAATATGAAAGCATCATTTCATAAGCGTTTTTCTTGGAAAACTCCCGCTGCTGTTTGGCTGGTTAATAATTCCCAGCATGATCTTTTAAGTGTGCACGCTCACTAACTATGTATACAGAAAAGATCATCAATGATTATACTGCAGGGGAAAATGCAGGGGAAAACTTTAAAAGCTTTGATTTTAAAAAAGAATTAAAGGAGAGATCAGATGAAAAAAATGTATGGACATATTCTTATTGTAATATTTTTTCTACTTCATGGAAGTTTTGCTGCAAATGGACCTGAGTTTGTGATAGAAGAGGAGAATGTAGAGATAACAGTACAAAAAGATTCTTCACTAGATATGTGGTATTTTTTGACTATAAAAACAACTTTAGGACCCCAAAAAGGTATATACTTTGGTATTCCAAAAGAAGATATTCTCGATTACTCAGTAACTTCGGAAAATGCAATGTTAGATGTAGAAAAGCAGGGATCAAGACTGAAAATATACTTTCCTGTGACTGCCAACTCGGGAGATATTACAAGATTAAAAATTCATTTGGTAGTTCCAGAAATGGTATACAAGGATGAGGAAGGACGGGTAGGTGTTCAGTTCATTCCCGCTTACTGGGATTATCAGGATGTGAATATCCTGCGAGTAAAACTCATCGCTCCTGAAGGTGTCACAAAGGACGAGCTTGGAGTCGATCCTGCGCCTGCAGACAATTTTGGGGAGGAAAATGGAAGAGCATTTGCTTACTGGGAGAGAAGCCTCTCAAAAGGGGAAAAATTTAGATGTGGGATATCTTTTCCTGAGGGATATGTAACGAATATTTTAGAAGAAAAACCGCGTGCTAATATTCTTCCTATACTTATTGGATTAGCCATTATCTTGATTATCGTTTTTTCAATAGGGTATGGTATTTATAAGGTAGTTGGAGCGGCGAAGAAATATACAGATCCTATAATGAGTATGGAATCTCTCGGTGTTCGAAAAGATCTTGACAATATAGAGGCTGCAGTCCTTCTTGGAGCACACCCCTTTAAAATAATCAATATTCTTTTGTTTGGGCTCGTGAAAAAAGGAAGAATAAAGATTTTAAAGTGGAGCCCTGTAAAAGTTGAGATTCTACCCACAAGAGAAAAACAAAAGAGCTATCACTGCCCAAACTGCGGTGCTCCAATGAAAGGAAAATCAGAAAAAGAATTCTGTGAGTACTGCGGATGTGAGGTAGTTTTTGAAGGAATGACATTCTATTATGAAAACCAGTTCCTTTTAAAGGGTATCAAAAAAAATGGTACTTTGGATGGAAATGGAGTGAGATTGGTTTTAAAGAGTTTAAACAGGGCTGTAGACAGAAAAATTAAAGGGTATTGTAGAAGAGATACAGAAAAATATTACAAAGAAAAAATAGAGAGATACTGGGGAGAACTCAAGAAAGTATCTCCTGAGGAGAGGTATAGATTGTTTGGTGAAAACGCCGGATGGCTGATGATAGATGAAAAGTTTGATGGTAAGGCAGATTCAACATTCAGAGATGTTGACACCATATTCAGACCAACGTCATGGTGGATCTGGTACAATCTACCAAAGGGGCGATACTCCGGAAAAGAGTTTGCGAAGGAGTTCAGAAATGGTAAAAAAAGCATTGAAAAAAACCCAGGTGTTAGTGCTAAGAAACTTGCAGGAATCACAGCACCAACGACAGTAGCCCATTCTGGAAAGTCCTGTGTCTGTGCGTGTGTTTCTTGTGCCTGTGCATGCGCCTGTGTTTCCTGCGCGTGTGCATGTGCGACAGGAGGCGGATTTTGATGTTGAGGAAAACTTTGTTATTTGAGGAGGGAAAAATAAGGCTCAGCTTGAGAAAAGAAACTGGATTTTCTGTTCTAAATATAAATGGGGCGCATATACTCTATCTGAATGAGACAGCATCGGAGTATGTAAAATACATAATGGAAGAGAAGCCTGTAGAAGAGATAGTCAAAACCATGACAAAAAAATACAAAGTGACCAGAGAAAAAATAGAAAGAGATTATGAAAAAGTTTATTTCAACATTATTGCGTTGGCATCCTCAATAGATCTCTGTCCCTTTTCTTCCCTTGGAATAGAAAGTGTGACCCCATTCTCCAAGGAGTATGATCTTAAAGCACCTCACAGATTTGATCTTGCTATTACGTATCGCTGCAATAATAACTGCATACACTGTTATGCAGCATCTCCACGAGAAACATCAGAGCTTGGTACAGAGGAGTGGAAAAAGGTTATCGATATCATCTCAGAGTTGAGTAATGCGATAGTCTTCACAGGAGGTGAGCCTCTCTTGAGAGAGGATATCGTTGAGTTAGTAAGCTATAGTAAAAATCTCGTGACAGGACTTATCACCAATGGCAGACTTCTCCCCAAATATATGGGTGATTTGGAACAAGTTGAACTGGATCATGTACAGATAACGATAGAAGGATTTGAGGAAGTCCATAATAAGATTGTTGGGGTGAATGCATGGAATGAAACCATAGAGGGAATAAGAAAGGCTTTGGATTCATCAGTATTCACCTTAACGAATACTACATTGATGAAATATAATTATAAGGATGTGGAAAAATTTATTCATTTCTTAAGCAGTTTAGGTCTGGAAAGACTGGCCTTTAACTCTATCATATACTCAGGCAAAGCAAAAAGAGACTACGCCCTTTCCTTGGAGGACTCAAGGATAACATTAGAAAAGATTATAAAGACATGCGATGAATTAGGATTGGAATTGGTATGGTATACCCCAACAAAACGATGCGAAATAGACCCTGTAGAGTATGGACTGGGATTAAAAGTGTGTTCTGCAGCTAGGATTAATGTTACAGTAGAGCCAAATGGAGACGTCATCCCTTGTCAAAGTTGGTTTGAACCCATGGGAAATATTCTAAAAGATCAGTGGAGCAGCATATGGAACTCAAAAATGGCAAAATACATAAGAAACAGGAAGTATATGCCAGAAGGCTGCAAAGAATGTGAAAAATATTGGGAAAGGGAGTGTACAGCAGGATGTCCTTTAGAGGTGTATTGTTTTTAGGTGATCTTATGAAGAAAACAAGAATCTTGGAGAAAATAGAATTGCTAATCCCTGGATTTAGGGGATACAAACAAAAAGAGCTTAGAAGAGAAAATGATAAGCTCTTAAGAACGAGAATATGTGAAGAACTGGAAGATATAAAGAAAGATTTTGAGCACATGGAAGATAGAATTGAAAAGATTGAGAAGCTCAAAGAGTGTGAGGACGTGATCCAGCAAATTCAAAAATTGATTGATAAAATTGAGCATGCAGACTATGGATATGCAGGTTTTTTCGACCTGGTGCATATAGACGAAGAAGAACTGGACAGGATGTATGAGCACGATGAAAAAATTCTAAGAAAAATAAAGAAAATAAAAGAAATGGAAGACTCTGAAAAGGTCTTAAAAAACCTGAGATTTATAGAAGAAGAGTTTGAAAAAATAGAATATCTTAAAAAACTTAAGAAAAAACAAT
>JBHIDS010000042.1:0-13904 GCA_046760205.1 Candidatus Methanofastidiosia archaeon | reverse complement strand
GACAGAGGAGCTTAAAAGGTTGAAGGAGTGAATGAAACAACGGATTTTCATGCTGGTTTGGGTGATGTGTCTTCATCACTTCCTAATCTGTACGACAGTAAAAATTAAACCAAAGCCATCATTCATTTAATACAATTTATCGCGTTTTTAATATCTTCTGCTATCATTCTTCGCTTGCTTTTCTCAATTAGATAATTTTTTCCTGTTTGTAAATATGAGGGAAACACCCTTTTAGTTTCATAATAAAATTGATTGTTTCTTATCTTGTATGTTGATCCGCTGGGTATGACCCTTTTATCAATAATTCTTTTTGCAATGTAGTTAAACGATTTTATCGCCACATCTCCCATTAACAAAAAGCATTTTATGTTGGGGAAATACGACATCTCTTTTTCTAATATATAAGAACAATTCTTGATAGATCCTGAAGAGACTGAGTATCCTATTTTTCCACATTTTATAGCAGTAGTAATATATATGCCTAATTCGATGATGTCTTGAATTGAGGAAATGCTTATACCTGCATCTTTGAAAGCGTTTATGGTTGTTTTCATATAAAAGGGATTATCTTTCCAGTAAAAGTAATCTTTTGGATCATTTGGTGGAGCTTCTGATATCATGAGTATAGTTATTTGTTGGGGATCAATATTTATATCTGGTAATGCATAAGACATCTTATCTACATCGGTACAGAGAAATTCTTTACACCCTATGCAATTCTTCATATTCATACTAACACCTTCAACATATTTACTCCTTAAATTCTTGAAGCCAATGGCTTATAACGTTTTCGGACTCTTGAAGTGCGAAGTATTTGGGTAAGCTAAGCGAACACAAACATGCGTTAGGCAAGCAGTTAGCCCTGAAAGAGTGAAGCGAGTGAGAGTTCGGCAGGGCAGCATATAATCTTTTGTCATAATCTTCTTGCCTCCATAATATAGTAATGCCAAGTAATTTTGATACCTGTTTCATCGTTATATTTTTTTACAAGCTCGTTAATCCTTTTTCTATCTTTTTCTTCATTAAAATTCCTCACAAGCGGCACCATTTCAATAAGATCCATTAATCCCTCTTCACTTTGATAATACTCCTTTTCTTTGTAGTCTTTTATACTATCAACAACAAAACCTACATCTTTGATATCTTTACACACTTCTTCTTTCCATTCTTTCAAACTTTTAGGAAAGAAGAAATTCTCCCTCTCAATCTTATCCTGAAAAAATTCAAAAATTTCTTTATTAGCTTCCGGTCCTAAACCATATTCAAAAAAATATCCTCCTTTTCTTAGAACTCGATAGGCTTCTTGGGGAGAATATTCAGCCAATCTTGTTATTGCAAAATCAAAACTACAATCTGGAAAAGGAAGTTTTAGTCCGTCTCCCTCAACTAGTATAACATTGGGCAAATTCATAATATTGACACTTGAGATCTTGAGCATTGCTGGAGAAATATCAAGTCCAACAAAAATGGCATTTTTATAACATGTAGCCAATTCCTGGATAATATGGGCAGTTCCACAACCAATATCAAGGAGTCTTATTCTTCGTTTGAGAGCAGAAGATATTTTTGAAATATAGATATTTTTCTTTATTTTGTGTGCCTTTTTAATCATTCTATCTCTCAAAATTGATTGTCTTTCAGTATCGCCTTTGAAATTCATAAATTCACCTTTCCTACACTTATGTCTTTTGGAAAGTTGCTTCGCTGAATTTCACCTAATTCATTCAGATCCAAACTCAAGTTCATTTAGGTACCCTTTTAATTTGATATCATCTATTTCTATAATGTTTAACTTTTATATATTTTTTTGTTTTCTCTTCCTCATCCAAAAATAAGCTCCAACAATCACAAATCCAATCAAAATTAAGATTATAATGAAAGATAAAATCTTTCTTCCAATTGGCTTGAGAAAGTCTCTGATACCTCCAGGACCACCACTCTTTTTTTCAGGTTCTTTCCCCCACTCAATGACTTCTCCAGGTTTTTCCTCTTTTATGTAGTATGCCAATGCTGGGATTGATCTTTTCAATTGTTCGTTTGCTTGAGTATCTCCCTTGAGATACTTTTCAAAGAATGCCAAACCATAAGTATTTATCACCTGAACCTGGGGATTGGATTTCCTACATTCAAATAGGGTATCCTCTCCACAATTCGTATTTCCAAAAGAAAAATGGGTAGAATCTTTTAGGATTAGATAGTATTTTGGTGGGTTTGCCCTATCATATGCCAACTTCCTCTCAATCTCAGGATTCATTGGTTCATCATCGTCCCCTGCCATTATCATGATTGGAATATCGATGTTTTGGATGTTGTCCTCAAAGGGATAGACTCCGGAGGAAAAAAGCAAAGCAGCCTTTATTCTCTCATCCTTAAACTCAGGATATCCTCCAACGAGACCAAGGATGGTTACCCCACCCAAAGAGTGACCTGAAATACCAATGGCATCTTCATCTATTTTCTTGTAAAATGGGGAATCCATTTTCCTTCCCAACTCCAACACATTGTCAATGAGGGCAGAAGTTTGATCGAGCCTGAATTTGGAAAGATACCAAAGAAAAACCTTCCGATCAGCATTCATCGTTTCTGCAAATTTTCCTACTACTCTTAAAACTGGTAGAAATCTTTTAACATTGCCTTCTCCTATCCTGCAAAGGGCAACCTGTTCTTCAAAATCTGGGGCAATTGTATCTATGTAATCTGGGGCAGCCACGATAAAGCCTTGACTTGCAAGGTACTCTGTAAAGAATAGAGAGCCAAACCCACAACTATACCCTCCATGCACGAATACTATCAAAGGATAACGTTCATCCTTCTTTGAAATAGGGGCATTGAGGGCTATTCTGCCCACATATTCTCGAAAGCCTACCTCATAAGTGTATAAAATTGGTTCAGCATCAGTTGGATACCAAATTGCCATCGTCATTTTTTGCATATTTCCATTTTCATCAACATATTGGAAATCATGTACTTTGTAGCCTATGTTGAACTCATGACTGTTGGTTTTAATCTCAAAATGCATCTGCTCTGCGCTTACACCATCCAAGCCCCTTACGATGCGGATAACAGCTCGGGTAATAGGTACCAATGACTCTCTGTCAACCTTCTCTAACGTGTCAGCAGAAGTAAATAGATAAGCAGGAGCCGAGACAAGGTTTACCAAGGGAACATCATAACGATGAAAGAAAGCTCCATCAGAAGTGGGAAGTTTTTTCTCCCTGTCAATGGCATCTGGCCGAAAAATGTAGGATCTCTCTATATCTTCAGCTCTAATGGCTTTCTTAACCAGCTCTATTAGTCTATTACTTTGACTGATAAACCACCATCGAGCTTGGCTTTCTCCTGTAGAAACAAATTTGGAATCTCTTTTTTCATATTCCAATGCTATGTGTTCTAGATGAATCTCCAGAACAACACTTTCCAATAATTTCTCATGTTCTCGGACAAATGTCCAGCCCCCGGTTGCTCCGGATATATGTCCTGAATCGATCAAGAAAAGCAAATTGTGGGGACGCTCATCTTCTGGTACTTTTGACCAGTACTCTGCTTGAGCAAGCACCATGGCAATGCCAGATGCATCTTCAACAGCTCCATAAAAAGGAGCATCGTGATGAGATGCTATTATTATCCAATCATCTGATTTTCCCTTCAGCATTCCAATTATGTTATGACTGACAAAGGGCTCGAGAGAGATCTTACTAATAAGTCTTGCTCTGGTTGTCCCTTGCTGCATAAGTGCTCGGATTCTGTTGCCATCACTCTCACTAATATATACTCCAGGGATAGGTCTTGGTGTTCCATCTGCTGGCATAAAGTATTCATACATATCAGGATCAGGTGCTCCTGTTATGACACCGATAAAGCCTGCAGCTCCAGAGGCAATAGCATATTTCATAACCTTGTTACCCTCCAAACTAAAAACTGGAGCCTGTCTTTTACCCAAAAGAGTATTGTGTGGGTCATAATGCCATTCTGAAATATGCTTATAGAATAGATGGCGTATGCCCTCTCTGAATTCTACAGGGTACAATGCTATCTTTCCCTTTGCAGCGGGATTTTCTTTCTTTGATTCTAATGCAACTATCTCCAAATCCAATCCAGCATCATTTGTGGATGCTGCATAGGGGACTGAAAAGGCAGGAATACTTATTGATTCTTTCTCGTTGTAAACTATTAAAGATGTTTTCAATGAAACCCATTTCAGGTTTATCTCTGGCTCTTCTCCGTAGTCTTTGCCATGATGGGTAACCTCTTCTTTATGGACATCTTTTAAACCATATTTTTTGAACTGCTCCTCTATGTAGCTTTCGGTCCAGACATCTGCAGGATAGCCAGGGCGCCTTATACCCTGATTAAAGACAGTGACAATATGGCTAAAAATATCCTCCTCTGAGGGTATTAAGAGATCGTTATATGGAGTATCCTTTTCATTAAACGTCTTTGCAATGAGGATGATTGTAGTTACAACTACTATTGCCGATACTACTTTTAGGAGTTTATGATTCATGATTGATCCTCCTTAAGATAGGGCTGCACCATATGCGACCTTAGAGCACATGCTCGAACTCTCCACGCACGGTACGCCCAATGTCGAACAATTTGATCACCTCAGTGTAGAGCTCATTGATTCGCTCATCAGAATCGACTTTCGCCATTACCTCATTATGATGTGCACGATCGCGAAAGCAGTTGATTCCAACGAGAATCACTTCATCCTCCGCCACATCGAGAACATCTCCAAAGGTGGCACATCCATACTTTGCCTCAAGGTTTGCTGCGATGTAGGTTTGAGAATCTAGCGCTCCATAGTGCTTGTATATTGCGTTTGCTTCTCGATCCACCCGCAACACCGCGTCAACGTTCCTTTTAGGCACTCGAAAGATGTATATAATAACGTACATCAAACCATCTCCTCTGTTTATATCCATGGTGTTCTGCAAGCCCTATTTCGCCTAAGGTTTTGTGGATATGCGAAGTTGCCCAAGATGGCAATTTGAGTAAGCAACCGTAGGGAAGTGAATCACATACCCACCTGCTTTGTGAAGTGCATTCTATATTATTCATCATCATGGGTCATAGTCCTCTCTATATATGAAGATTTCCTTTCCAACTTGCATTTTGCCTAAAAGGGCTGTTTCATAACAAGAACGGTATGAACATCTTGGTCTTTTTCATGTACACAGCATAGTCGGCACCAAACTTGCAGAGATTCTCCACCTCTTCAAGTCTGGCAGTGGCTATAAAAAAGGCTGAGATCATCACAACCAAGATACCACCGAGAAGTGATGGATCCTTAAAGAAAACTCCCAACCCAAACAATAGCCCTGAACTGTAGAGAGGATGACGAATGTACTTGTATACACCTAACATCACCAAAGTGGTGGTATTCTCAATTCCACCTTTCGGCCTGCCGATCGTATGAAGCAAATAGAATCCATGTATTGCCAGTATGAGAGAAGAAAGCAACAAGAACCACGAAACGATTTGAAGGATGGAGAAGGGATCACTGAACCAATGCTCTATGTTCAACAGGATCAAGATGAGGATGGACTCGAAAGCGAAGAATCTGAAAAAGCCATGAGAATGCGGATCGCGTAAGGAGCCCCATGACACAAAGACGATTCCCACAGAGACGAGGGTGAAGATGATTAGTTTGAACATAGCATCACTTCACAGTTAGAGCCCACCGATGACTCCAATGTCGCGTAACGTTGCCTGTGGATGTGGCTGCAGAAAGTGGTTTGGGCAACCCATATGGTGTTAGGCGAAGGGTATCACGCATGATTGACCCATGCCTTCCTCTCTTATTAAGTTTATGACGCATATCCCCTATATCTTCAATAATGACCTTAGAATGTTTTCATTTAATTTTGGGTAAAGATCTTCAAGGATTTCATATGCCCTCTTCAATCCTCTATATTTTCTGACTTTGGCAAAAACAATCTTAAATTGGTCTTCACCATACACTTTCAAAAATACTTTTCTATCAATGGAGTTTATGATAATATGTAAAATAGTTTTTCTGTCTTCTTCAGGAAAAATTTGATTTAAATGCTCTATAACTGGTTTAACTTGATCGTTATTTTGAGCGAGAATTACATGAATTGTTTCATGGATTAAGGTCTCACAAGTCCCAATATAATCATCATTTATCTTTATGGTTAAAGGATCTGAAAATCCAGAGATATTAAGGTTGTTAACAAAATAAACTAAGATTTTGTCACATTTCCAATTTAGACCAGAATATTTGGATATCAATTGTATCGATTTTGCTTCTTTATCTTCACTCCAATATTTTTTGAGATTGCTCAGAAATAAATCATATCTTTTCCTGTTTACTTTTATATCAAACTCTTTATCCAACGCCAAACTCCATTGATAGTCATAGATGAATGAATATTTGAAAATTATATTAGGCTGTTTTTTTTCCATGGCTGTCAATAAATCAAATGAATTTATAAAAATATCTATGGAGTGGTTTGGAGTAACATGTCATATAATTCTGGACTTTGCGAAGTGCAAAAAGCATTTGGATGAGCGAAGCGAACTATTCAAATATGTCATCCTCCAAAACTCTTGGTGAGCTAACAAGGATAAACAGCAACTTCTTAGCTCCTGTGTTTGATATTTGATGTCTCTTATTTTGAGGAATCTCGATTTCATCGTGATTTTTCAATAGATGCTCTTGGTTTTCCACTTTAACGGTAGCTTTTCCATTTAATACAAAGAAGAATTGGCGTGCTCTCTTATGATAATGTATGTTTGACTTTCCACCTATAGGAATTTCTTCCAGTTTCACACTCAATTCATCATTCTCAACTAAAGCCCATGCAAAGTGATTTGGAGCCCATTCCTTCTTGGGTACATTTGACCTATTTCTAATCATTTAACTCCTCCTTTGAGGGTGGTGTATATAACGCTCCTTTGAACCAAAGCCTTATATACTTTTTTTCAACTTCAACAGAGGATTGCATGGTTACCATTCATCAAAAAGAGGATAGAGGGGGATTTCAAAAGACCACAAATTTTAAGTGGTTCCTCATTGGAATTTTTGTTTTTATAACCATTGGATTTATTTTTCCAACTCCTCAGAGCCTGAAGAATGTGGCAGGAGAAGATGCTCATCATGCTCAGGTGATGCTTGCTCTCACACTCACCTCCGTGATCTTTTTCGCAACTGAAGCCATTCCAATTCCAGGAGTTGCCATTTTCATAGCGGTTTCCCAGATTCTCTTTGGGGTTAGAGACTTTAACGAGGTTCCCTTAAGCTTTGCCCATGATGCAGTTTTCTTCATCGCAGGGACTTTGGCCATAGCTTCTGTACTTACAAAAGAAGACATTGACTTGAGAATAGGAATGTTGGTTTTGAAGCTCTCTGGGGGGAGCACCAAGAGAGTTGTGGCAGGCATAGTTACCATCACAGCCCTAACAACCCCCTTCATCTCAGAACATGCCATAGCTGCAGTTTTTCTTCCCATAGGAATAATCCTCTACAGGATAAGCACCAAAAAGGTAAAGGATCGAAATCTCGGAAGGCTCTTGATGCTTTCAATTGCCTTTGGATGCAATCTTGGAGGTCCTGGAGCCCCAACTGGGGGAGTGAGAAACGTTTTGATGATTGGATTTCTGCACGAGTTTTTTGACATAGAAGTAGGATTTCTGCAGTGGATGAAGTACGGGATTTTCTATCCTCTCTTGATGATTCCTCTTCTCACCTATATCTTATTGAAAATATTCAAACCTGAGGTGAAAGATATGACTTTCGCCATCCAACAGCTCAGGAAAGAATTGAGGGAGAAAGGGAAAATGACCAAAAGGCAATGGGCAGTCATTGCAATATTTCTCTTCACTCTCTTCCTATGGGTAACAGATGGAAACCTCATAAAGATTCTTTTAGGATATAGGATGGGACTTGGCGGGATTGCCTTGCTTGGAGCCCTACTCTATCTCATTTTCGGGTTTGCAAGCTGGGATGACTACCAAAGAGGGGTCGCCTGGGGGGTGGTTTTGATATATGCAGGAGCCATATCCCTTGGAAGAGGATTGGTTTTCACTAAAGCAGGCTTGTGGATAGCACAAATTACAATAAGCCTCCTTTCAAGACTTGGGATGGATTCTGGATTTCCTCTCTTATTTTTTGCTGGCATTGTAACCTCAATTTTATCAAATGTAATGGGCTCTTCTGGAGCCACTGTTGCACTTTTAGGTCCAATCATTCTGCATCTTGCAGAGGTTTCAAAAACATCCTTAATTGGAATTGGAATTGGAACATCCATAGCATCAGCCTTTGCCTTTCTCTTCATCTCTGGAACTCCTCCCAACTCCATAGTTTATGCCAGTGGGTTGGTGGGTGCGAGAGACTTCCTTAAAGCTGGGATTCCGGTGTTTTTGGTATCTCTCGTTGTCTATGTCTTCATCGTTGGGGTATTATGGAGATTTATTGGACTCCCTTGAACCATACTTTTATAAATACCTTTACATTTGAAAAAATATGAAAGAACTGAGAAGGATTATGGAGAGTCATGGTGTTCCTTCCAGAGATTGCTATGAGCTTGAAAGTTCAAAACTCATCTTTGAAGATGGTTGTCATTACAGAATAGAGATCTCTGGTGTAGAAAGACTATCTACCTTGAAAGCTTTGATTGAAGAGATGGAAGAGAGGAATGTGCCAGTTCACAGGTTGATCTCAACGGTTTTGGGTTCAACTTTGCTTTTGAGAGAAGAACTCTCAGAGTTCTCAAAGCTTGCCTCTGAAAAAAAATTAGAGGTCATAATCACCCCAGGACCCAGAAGCTTTTGGGACTTAGGAAAGCAAATAGCAACTCCCGAAGGAGCTCTCTCAGGTTTGAGAGTTAGAGGCTCTGACATGCTTTCATATCTTCTTGCAGATATCAGAAGATGTATCGACCTGGGATTTCGAGGATTTCTCATCTGGGACGAGGGGGTTTTGTGGCTCCTCAACGAGATGAGAAAGAATGGAGAGATTCCAAAAGATGTCGTCTTCAAGGTTTCAATCTTTGCAGGGCATGCCAATGCTGCAGGAGCCAAAGTGTTGGAAAGTCTTGGAGCAGACACCTTCAATCCAGTTGCAGATCTCTCTCTGCCAATGCTTTCCTCCATAAGAAAGGCTGTGAAAATTCCAATGGACCTTCACGTCTACCTCTTTGATTCCATGGGCGGTTTTGTGAGGTTCTGGGAGTGTGCAGAGCTTGCAAGGATATGCTCTCCATGTTACTTCAAGATAGAACCTGGACCTAGTGTTGGAGCCTTGTACAAGCCTTGGGTTTCTGAGGATTCTCTTGCATACTTGGCAAGGGAAAAGGTGAAGTATGCAGAAATAATTAGAGAGCTTGTTGAAAAACAAAACCCAAAGCTTAAACTCTCAGAAGTTGGAGCTAAAGACCTTGCAATTCCAAAGGTTTAAAATTGAGGTTGGATTTTATTCTTTTAATATTTTCTTTATTTTCAAACCCAAATTGTACTTCTGATTTAAGCTTATTAACGCAACAACCCAAAATTCCTCCAAAGCTTTTACAACCTCAATTCCAGAAACAACAGGAAGTTTCATAAATTTACTTCCATTATTTCCTCATCTATGTTAGGTGGAATAGGCTTGTTGTGTTTTTTCAAACTTTTAACATATCCATGTATTGCATCCTCTATATTTTTTAAAGCCTCTTTCCTTGTATTTTGTTTTCATGAAATAGCTTTTCTTGAGCAAGTTTATAATCTTTTTGCAAGTTATCCCAAATCCTTAAAAATCCCAAATTGTAACTTTATGGGTGATAGAATGTTTAAACCTGAAGGTGTGAATGTAGCTCTAGTTACTCCTTTCAACAAGAATGGGGTGGACGAGAAAGCCTACATTCGTTTGATAGATTTTGTGAGGGAACAAAAGGTTGATGGAATAGTTCCCTGTGGCTCCACTGGAGAATTTTCAAACATGAGTTTTGAGGAGAAGAGGAGAGCCATAGAGATTGCAGTTGAAAATTCTGAAAAGCTCAAGGTGATTACTGGAACTGGAGCATCTGGCACAGATGAAGCCATTGAAATGACAAAGACTGCAGGGGATTTGGGAGCAGATGCCTGTTTAGTGGTAACTCCCTACTACGCAAAGCCTACAGACAAAGGACTATTTGAGCACTTTGCCACATTAGAGGAGAGGGTAGAGCTTCCAATAATAATGTACAACTTTCCTCAGGCAACTGGAGTCAACCTCACCTGGCAAGTGGTAGAGGATTTGGTAGAGCTTGAGGGAATAGTAGGGATAAAGGACACTTCAGGGAACATGTCCTACTTCATGACTCTTCTAGAAAAGGTTTCAGAAAAAATCTCAGTTCTTTGTGGTTGGGACGAGATCGTTCTTCCAGCCCTTGCATGTGGAGCAGATGGATGCATCCTTGCCTCTGCCAACGTAATCGGAGACTTCTGGAGACAGATATACGATTATGTTAAATCCAATGACATTGAGAAAGCGATAAACGTTCAGAGGAGAATCCAAAAACTCACAAGACTCATAACCTCAAGCGGTGCTCTTGGAACGAAGACAGCTTTAAACTATCTTGGCCTCAAAGTTGGAAAAACCAGAAAGCCCCTGATGATAGGTGGAGTACTTTCTTATGAGAACAGAGAAGAGATAAGAATCGAGCTTGAGAAACTTGGAAAGATAAAGCCTAAAAAATTTGATATGAAAGAGGAAAAGCTCAGGGTCTCACTCAAAAATATAATGATAGGTGAGGCTCTATGTGGTTTTGGAACAGAGGTAGCCCACATTGACCTGATTTTGGGATCAAAAAAAATTTTGGGAAAGATTTACGCTCAGGCTCTGGCGAGCCCCACAGAAGGACGTGAGCCCCTTCAAGCCATCTTGGAGCCAAACCTCATTGTAAAACCTGAAACCCTCATCGTTCCAACTGTCAGAATAAGATCTATGAGACAGGCAAGCATAATCTATGGACCTGTTCAAGCTGGGATTGCAAAGGCTGTGGCTGATGAAAATCTTTCCGAGGATTTACTTATAATTGTAAACGCCTTTTGCCATCCTGTAGCAGATAACAGAAAACAGGTTTACATAAACAACTACAAGGCGACAAGGCACGCCATAAGAAGAGCCCTTGAAGGCAGACCTTCTAAGAAAGAAATAGAGGAAGCAAAGGAAAACGCAAGGCATCCCTTTAGGTACTCTCCATAGGGACTGGTGATAACTCTGATGTAGAGCAAAAACCTGAACCACAAACCTTTATTAACCTTAATAGGTAAAAACCTCAATGCTCATAGATGAGATAGACTTGCCAGAGGATATCATTAAAAGGTTGAAAAAAGTAGGTTATCAAAAGCTCTATCCTCCACAGAAAGAGGCGCTGAAAAAAGATTTTCTTTCTGGAAAGAATTTGGTCTTGAGCATTCCCACAGCCTCTGGAAAAACTCTCGTTGCCATACTTGCCATCCTAAAAACCCTAAGTGAGGGTGGAAAGGCAATCTACATAGTGCCTTTGAGAGCTTTGGCTGAGGAGAAGTTTTCAGAACTCAAGGAGCTCGGGGTAGATGTCATCCTGAGCACAGGAGACTATGACTCTCCCTCTCGCTATCTTAAAAGGTACAAATGCATAGTTACCACCTATGAGAAGTGCGACTCTCTATTGAGGCATTCTAGGAACTTTTTAGATGATTTCAATCTCTTGATTGCAGATGAGGTGCATCTTCTCCAAGATCCACAGAGAGGTCCTACCTTGGAGATAATCCTATCGAGGGTAAAAGGAAAGCAGTTGATAGCACTCTCTGCCACAATTCCCAATGCGAAAGAGATTTCAGACTGGCTGAATTCTGAAGTGGTTGAATCAGATTGGAGACCTGTGAAGCTGGATTTAGGAGTCTTTTGTGATGGAAAACTTCACCTTTTATCCTCTGAGTTAGAGTTGGAGGGAAGTCCTCTTGAGGTATTGTCCTTGAATGTTTTGAGAGAGGGAGGACAAGCACTAATCTTTGTGAACACCAGAGCATCTGCCAAGAGCACTGCAAGAAAACTTTCAAATTATCTCAAAAAATTGGGTTTCCACTCAAAGGGATTGAGGTTTAGAGAGAGCATCTATGAAAAGGAGCTTTCTGAGTTTTCAAGAAGAGAGGTTTCATTTCACCATGCAGGTCTTGCAAGGGAAGACAGAAAAATCATAGAGGAGAACTTCAAGAAAAACAAGTTAAAGGTCTTAGTAGCAACCCCCACCTTGGCTGCAGGCGTCAATCTGCCTGCAAGAAGAGTGATAATCAGAGATTATAGGAGATACTACCAGAATTTGGGATATAGAAGTATTCCAGTATTTGAGATAAAGCAGATGATGGGAAGAGCTGGAAGACCAAAGTACGACGATAGAGGAGAAGCCATACTTTTAGCAAAAGAGGAGAAAGAGAAAGACTTTCTATTTGAAAAATACATCCTCTCAGATGCCGAGAGAATCACCTCAAAGCTTGCACAAGAGCCCATCTTGAGATGCCACATCCTTGCCTTGATTGCCTCAGACTACGTCTCCTCAGAGAATGAACTTGAGAACTTCTTCTCAAAGACTTTTTACGCTCACCAGTACAGTATTGAGGATGTCTTTGAAAAAATCAAAAACATAACACAATATTTGAGAGATAATGAGTTCATAAAGGACTTTCAAGCCACTAAATTCGGTTTAAGAACATCTCAACTCTACATAGACCCTGAAACAGCCATCATCTTTAGGAAAGCCTTGAGAGATGAGATGTCAGACTTCGGGGTGCTCCATGTAATCTGTTCAACCCCAGATATTGAGAATCTCTACTTGAGAAGGGGAGAGTTTGAAGTATATGATGCCCTCGCTGTCGAGAGAGAAGGGGAATTTCTCATAGAAGTTCCAGATTACATCTCGAAACCTGAAGCCTATGAGATATTTTTATCAGAATTAAAGACTGCAAAGCTCATAGAGGATTGGCTTTGTGAAATTCCAGAGGAAGAGCTCTCAAAGAGTTACAGAGTTGGTCCTGGAGATCTCTATGTTTTGAGAGAGAATGCAGACTGGTTGATCTACTCTTTTTCAGAGATTGCAAAGCTCTTTTCCTACAAAACGAAGCTCCACAGATTGAGAACAAGACTCAAGTATGGGGTGAAGGAGGAACTTTTACCTTTAGTGGCTTTGAAGGGGATTGGAAGGGTGAGGGCGAGAAAGCTCTTTGATGCAGGTATAAAACACAGAGGGCATCTCAAAAAGATAGAGTTTTCAAGGCTCAGAGAGATTCTGGGGGGAAAGATTGCCTTAAGTGCAAAGAGAGAACTTGGAGAGGAGGTTTTAGAGGAAGGCAATGATGAAAAGAAGGGGCAGTTGAGGATTGAGGATTTCTAAACATTTAAAAAAAACTTCTTGCCACTTTTGATAGTTTCCAAATCCTTGATTTGGGAATGCCAGAATGCACAGAAATTGCTTTGCAATTTCTGAGCACTATATTAGTCTAAGAAAAACCAAAGGTTTTTCTGACTGCAGGAAATCTAACGATTTCTAGCAGTTTTATGCAATCCCTGAACAGTGATATTTAACCAAATAAGGCGGGTTAACTTTCAATACTATATTAGTTTTATGCAACCAATCTACTGGTATTGCAACTGAAGAGGATGTAAAGAAATATTTCAATACTATATTAGTTTTATGCAACCAATAATTACGTTGACAAGTCTTGATGTGGATGGGACAAATTTCAATACTATATTAGTTTTATGCAACCTCATTTTTGATTATACAGGAGTTAGAATAGATTCGGATTTCAATACTATATTAGTTTTATGCAACCACTGTAATACTATCAGCGGTGGCGATTTTGATTCCAAAATTTCAATACTATATTAGTTTTATGCAACCCCCAGATGAGCCAGAACCACCTTGAGGTGATTAATTGAT
>JBHIDS010000041.1:0-14363 GCA_046760205.1 Candidatus Methanofastidiosia archaeon | reverse complement strand
CTTTCATGATATCACTAATGAATTTAATGATTTGTATGTATTAAAAATTATTTCTTGGGTTAGGATTTAACGTAATTCATTCTCTAGGCTTCTAAGCAATCTAACAATTTCAGTTTCTGTTCTTCTCATGAGCCTTCTTCCCGTGATGCTAAGCCAAACTCTTTTCATCTCACCTCTTCTAATTACACCGATCAATGAGAGTATGTTGTCTCTTATGTGTCTGTTTAAATTTCTTTTAGAGCAATTTTCAGCAAAGAACCTGAGATCTATTTCCTTTCCTCTATCTATTAAAAGTGCAATTGTATCCACAATATCTTTATCTCTTCTTTTTGTCATTAGTTTTAGTATTATCAATTCTTCTAGAGAAATTATGTATGCCTTGACTTTTGTCTCAGTTTCTTTAAAGAAACCAGATATCTCTAAGAGCTTCGATCTCTTGAGTGTTTTTTCATTAACAAGATAAGTTTTGTTCGTTGAGATATCGAAAATTCCACCTGTACTGATATGAAGGTCAATAAAGTCATTGTTAAATTTTCTTTTTCCTACCAATCCAAATTCAGTTTTTCTAACTTCGTAACCAAGATTTTTCAATAACGCAATTAATTTCCCAATCTCTCTTTCTAAGATAACACAATCTATATCCTTTGTAGCTCTATAACCTGTAGTATAAGCTTTAACAGCATACCCACCAATTACTACAAGTTTCAACCCATAGTTTTTCGATTCTCTCACTATTTTTTCAAGGTCCTTTAAACTTGCTTCTTCTACTTTTTACAATCATCTCACCAAATCGAGTACAACTTTTTTAAAAATATCAGCTTGATAGCATCTAACGTTCCATTTATCTTCCAGTTCTTTGTATGCCAAATCTCTGATTTTTCCAACTGTCTTATTTCCCTTAATTATTTTGATATCTCTTGTTTTATCCTTCTCAATTCTATCTAAAAGTTTTTTACTGAATATTTGCTTTTTTGCCTCTTTGTTTACACATTCTAGAACAAACCCCAGAGTATTTATCAAGGCATTATCTTCTGCAAGTTGTATAACTTTATCCCAGTCAAGTTTATTTTTCTGGATTATCGGTATAGCCAATGCTACAGCAAAATCGTCCTTGAGAGAATCTATGAGTGTATAAGATAATAATTGGTAGTGGTTTTTGCCTATTTGATTTAGGCGTAGGTCTAGATCAGTATGTAAATAAATGGTTTCGCCTTTTTCTCTTGATTCATTGATGCTAACATCATCGAGTATTATTGATGAACCAAAAAGTTTGAATAATGCGATCCAACCATCAGCATCTTCCTTAAAGATTGAAATATGTTGAACTTCCACAGAACGATAAAAATTTGTCCAATATCCAATAGCAGTGTCTTTGATATAACAATAATTCCAATCTGCAGATATATTTGCCTCTTCTACTAGAGTAGAGAATGTGAATTCTTTTTCTCTTTCAGGAATGTTTTTATATATTGCTCGTGCATTGCTTACCTTTTCAGGATTGAGAAGCCTGTAAAGTCTCACTCTTTGATCATAGTCAGCTTTTCTATGAACTGCAAAACTGTTGTCTTCTATGGTGTTTATCAACTTAGAACCATATTTTATCTGTTTTGAACTGAATTTTTTCTTACCGAATATGACCTCTAATGCATTTTCGAATCTGAATTCTTTGTTTTTGAATCGTAGCCATAGCTTATCATATTCCAAGCGCCATTTTATATCAACCATATTAATCACCTATTTTAGTAGATTAATTTTAATTACTCTACTAATTTAGTAGAATAAATATTTAAAGTTTTGTATCTAAATCCACTGCAACCCTCGCCCTCAAAAGGTTTGCCTCTGGAGCCTCTGGAGGAATCACACACCCAGGTCCTATGATCAAGCCTCTGTTCACCTGTTCTATTGCATCTAAAATCTCTTCTCTTATCTCTTCCCCAGTTCCCTTCAGAAGAGTCTTTTTCTCATCCAGACCTCCGACTAGGCATTTTTTGGTTTTTCTTCTGGCTTCACTCAAGGATGGAGGCGTTCCTCTCGAATGCCAGTTCAGAAGGTTTACTGGATACTTAAGTAAAAAATCGAACATGATGTTTTCTCCATGAATGTGCAGCAACTTCAAATCACACTTTAGAGATTTCAAAAGCTTCAAATCATACCTTCTCCCAAACTCATCGAATCTTTTCTCATCGATAAAGTCGTAAGTTGCAGCTTTGGTGGCAAAGAAAACTCCCCTGGCTCCAGCGTCGATAGAGGCTTTCAAGTAGTCAAGGGTTGTTTTTTCTATAACTTTCAAAGCCTCTTTAACTTCTCTTGGATAGGTTTTGAGATGCTCAAATACCTCATCACCAGAGAGGTACATGCAAGTCATCAAGGGAGAGAAACCTGTCTGAAGAATTGGCACTTCCTCCTTGAGTTCTTTTGAGATCAAAGAGATGGCTTTCACCATCTCTAAAAGATAACCTTCCTCTGGAGAGAGGGGATGAAGTTCAAGATAATCTTCAGGTTCTTTAATCAAAGGTTCGATGAGTTCAGGAGTCTTGTATGGGTCTTTGAAGAATTTTATCCGAGCTCCCCAGTCTGCAACGCAGTGCAAACCAAAGGGGCAAACCTTTACCATATCTATATCATATTTCTTATAGTACCTTATGGTGGCTTTCGCTAGCTTTTCTGCAACATGGTCTGCCTGAGGATGGTGTTGCCAGAGGCTTATTGGAACTCTATCCACTTCCTCTAAATCTACAGCTGCAAAGATTCTTTCAAATTTGTCCATGTAATCATCTCTCCAAAATTCTCAAAATATTTTCATAAAAAATCTTCTCAACATCCCTTCTTCTCACCTTCAAACTCTTCAAAATCTTCAGCTGAGTTTTAAGAATGTCTATCCTATAACCTCTTGGAAAGTACGAAGAATCTGTGCCAAATAAGATTTTCTCTACCCCACAAACTTCTAAAAACTTCTTGAAGACTTGCCTCAAGCTGATTTTATAGGGAAGATAACTAACCCAAGAATTTGAGCCTGAGGTATCGAAGTAAACGTTATCACAGTGATATGAGAGAAAGAGGGTTTCTCTCATGAAACCACATCCAAAGTGAGCTATTATGAATTTTAGGTCAGGAAAGTCTCTGGCTACAGGATCAAGGTCTAGGGGATTTGTGTATCTATGATCTACATAATAGTTTAGAGAGAGTCCAAAGTGAATCGCAATGGGAATTTTGAGTTTTTGAGCCATCTCATAGAAGGGATAGGCTTTTTCATCACAAACCCGAAAGTACTCACCCCCAGGATACAATTTGACTCCACAAAGTCCATTTTTGATATCCCTCTTGAGAGCCTTTGGGGCATCCCTTTCTGTGGGATTCAGGCTTGTGTATCCAAGAAATCTTTTAGGATTCTGTGCAACAAAATCTATCAAATCTCTGCAGTTTTCGTAAAAACCAAAGAATATCCCTTTCTCAATGCCACACCTTGAAAACTCAAAAAGCCATCTCTCAGCTGTTTTCTCAACGCCCTCTTGAGGTAGTCTCAGATTCTTCTTTTCTCTAAACTTTCTAAGCCTTTCCTCATCCACACTCAAAAGCTTTGGATTGAGATTTTGCTTGAGTTTTTTTCTGTGCAAAAAGATGTCTTTCGTAAAGAGATGCATGTGGCTGTCGATAATCTTAATTTTAACCATCCCAAAAAATTATGATTTCAATTTATAAGGTTTCGGGCAATAGATTTATAAATCCTATCCCATGAGGGGTTACATGAAAAGATATCTTTTGATATTATGCTTGGTACTTATTCAAACTTCACCTATGACCTCTGAAGAGAATTATCACTCTGAGGTTTTAATCACCATAATTCCCCACATAGGGGAAAGTTACGAGGAGGTCTTTCAGGAGTACACTCTAAAAGAGCTCTCAAAAAGCAACCTTTCAAACTTCAAAACCCACATCATATACACCAACCTTTTAAATCTAAGGGTCTTTGATGATGCAGGAGATCTTGAGTTCGATTTTGGAGAACCAATTCTATTTGGAGTGAGAAGATACATTTCCCTCAACATCCATTTAAGGGAGAACATGGGGGAGGAGTACAAATTCACTGTGAGTTATCTAAGAAGAACCTATGCAACTGGCACGGTGCTCACTGGAGAGTATTGGTTTTACGTCAAGAAAGACACAGACAAACTTCAGGTGAGGTACATAATTCCACTCACTGGGATAGTTCTGAAGGGAAACTACTCTCCAGAACCTAAAGTTTTTGAGAAGGAGAATGAAACCCACTTCCTCTTCGATATTGGGGGGGAGGATGTGACGAAGATCACCTTAGAGTATGGACCTAAGGAGGAGATAGACTATGCCGATATAGAGCAAACCACAGAAAGGCTCACAGTTAAGGGCGTTGAGTACAGCTTCAACCTAAAATATCCTAAAGATGCACAGGTTTTGGGAGAGGATTTGAGGTTTTTTGTAAAAGAGATGTTTCCAGTTTTGATTGAGGAGACTAACGTTCACTTCCCAAATCCCAGCTTCTCGATCTCTTTAATTGAGAAAGGTTCTGTAGAGTGGGCTGCAGCCCACAACATGGGACATGGAAGGGTGGAGGTTTTTATATCAGATCCTCACGCCTATCCCTCGATATACCTCACCCATGAGCTTGTCCACTCCTATCTCTCAGGGATTCCCCTCTTTTTAAACGAGGGGCTTGCAGATTACTTTGAGGGCAGGGTCTTAGCCCACTTCCAGAATCAGAGCATAAAAATTTTAAGTGAGATAAAAGCAGAGGAATGGTACTTTATGACTTACGAGAGACAGTACAATGAAATTGTGGATGTGACCTCTGCCACCTATGGCAGTGGTGCCACAGACAAAAAAGAGGCTCTAATAAGATCCAAGTACGACAAGGGAGATTACGTGATACACCAAATTGCTCTCAAAGGTGGGCATCAGGCTGTTCAGAACTTTTTGAAAGCCATAGTTGAGGCCAAGCTTTCAGAGTGGAACGAGTATGAAGGAGGAAAGGATCTAACTTTGAATGAGGTCATCAGAAAACTTACAGAGATAAATCCAAAAGATGCAGAAATAGTCTTTGAGGTTCTAAAAGAGTATGGTTTTGCAATATCTGCACCAGAAAAACAAGATGCATTGGAGCATTTAGAGGAGGCAAGGGGAGATTCCTGGTGGAGCAGATTTTATCTAACGCTTTTGAACTTCTCAGAAAAGATAGAGAGTGCAAGCTTTTCAGAGCTTGAGGAGATTCAAAGAGAAATTGAAGATGAAAGAGAGTTTGCTGAAAGAACCTTTTTGTATGCAAACCTTTCAGTTCTCAGCATGTTGATTGTAACTGGGTATCTCTTCTTTAGAAAACTGATAGAATTTGGAGAGAGAGGGAGAAGAAGAGAGAGAGAAAAGATTTCAACAGAAGATGTTTTAAAGATCAAGGAGGCTTTGGTTAAAAAGTACGGCTCCATGATGGCGTATCAGGCAGAGATTGCCTCAAAGTATGGCTGGGAGAACGTGGAGGATGAGGAAACGGTAAAAGAGTTTGCAAGGAATGTTGGGGTTTTGGAGTAGGTTACTTTGTTTGAGATGATACAATAAAAATATCCCTTATTTGGAATCCACACTTGAACACCTGCGTGAGTCTTTACATAAGCAACTCTCCATTCATGAGTACATTCTTGGTGATTCATACTATCTACCTCATATGAATTTGAAATTTTGCTTTCAAGGAAGATGTTGAAAGTAAAGAAGAATAAAAAAAGAAAGGAGGAAAGAGGAGCCTTATAGGGGCTTTACTTCTCTTTCTCAATTCACAGGATATATAAGAATTATGTGAGAGCAGAGGAAAAGTTTTCTTTCCTCTCTCATTTTTGAGAGCAATTCTTTCCTTTTTTATCAAAGCTCTTTGATTCATTTGTTATTTTAACCTTTCAATATTAATAACTTGGCATTGCAAAAAACTCATTATTCTTTTACTAAGTATGTTTGATGGAATATCTTATCCAATTTTGGGTTGCTCTAGTGTTTATCATTGTCTTGATAGTGTTGTTTTTACCCCGGTGGTTTGCCATCTTAGCTTTAATCATAATGCTTCCTCTGATAATGAAAGCAAGATCATAAAAAGAGGAGCGAAATGAGGATTCCCACTTTCACATAGACTTTTCAAAATCTAACCATAGAAAGCTTTATATCTTTCTCTTATTCAGTTATTTCGAGAAATAGAATTTCAAATTTCGTGAGGAAGATAAATATGAGGATAGATAGAAAGATCACGGGATTATCTGTATTAGCATTTTTAATGGTCTTATTCTTGTTCATTTTTTATAATGAAGTCTATGGTAATAATGAATTTCCTATTACAATAAATGAAGATATTCAAATGGATCCAGCTATATACGATAGTATTATTGTATGGACAGATGGGAGAAATGGGTTCTGTGGTAACCCAAAAGATAATTGCGACATATATGGCTACGATCTCTCAACAAACCAAGAATTTCAGATAACCAAAAATGAAGGTTGGCAAAATTATCCAGCTATTTATGAGAACATTGTTGTTTGGTCAGATCGTAGAAATGAAAATTGGGACATCTATGGATACGATCTTTTTACAAAACAAGAATTTCGAATTACAACAAATCTATTTATTCAAAATGAACCTGCAATCTATGGGAATACTGTTATTTGGAGGGATTTGAGAGATTCAAGAAATGGATGGATTATTTCTGGTATCTATGGATACGATCTTTTTACAAAACAGGAATTTCATTTACTAACGTATGGAAGGAGGCATTTATGGAATTTTGCAATATATAAAGACATCGTTGTTTGGGACGATTATAGAAATGGAAATTATGATATATATGGTTATAAACTCTCCATTTTCCATTCAATAAAATCTCCTTTTTTTCTATCTTTCTTTGTATTTCTGACCATAGTAATAATCGAAATAGCTGCTATGCTGATTTGGAAGAGGAGGAAAGGGTGATGATCAAACAAATTAAAACCTCATGAAAATAAGCCAAATCCTAAAGAGAAATCCTAACACTAGAGTGCTCAAATCACTATTCTTCAAGTTCATAGAGCTCGTCCATTAATTTATACCATTTTGGCAATCTTGAATTTAGATATAACAACCGAGGTATCGATAAGACACAAATAAATAAATACCCTTTAAGTGAAGCAAAAAAGAAGAAGTACAAAAGTCCAAATATAGGAATAGTTAAAACTTGAATTTCAAACACCCTAAAAATTCCAATGTATTGCCGTAATAAAGTCATTTTTCTCTTTGTAGCCCCTTCTAGGATGAATTTTGGGTTAAGAAATTTTCTTTCAAGGATTAGAGTAGCAATGATATCCCAAAGGTACAAGATTATGAATAAAATAATATAATGAAGTTTCCATTTACTATCAAATAAGGGTTCCCATCGAGGAATTTCAATCAATAAAATAATAAGGACAGTAAAAATAGATATTAAAATGATTGTATCTGCAAACATTAAAAGTTTCATTTTCCTTCTTAAATAATCTTTATCAAAATCATTGAATTTCTTTTTCCTTATATCCCAATAAAATTTCAATCCTATGAGCATGTAAATTATTTCAAATAGAGTTTTTAAATCTAATTATCATAGAAACCATTTTAGAAAATAAACATTTTGTATTTTTGTATTGAGATTTTACGAGTAGTCTACCTATTTTTTACCCTTTCCCAAAATTCCTTGAGCTCTTCCACTGAAACTTTTGTCATGTCTGGAATTTCGCGATTTAGGTGATCCTGAATTTCATCCCTCAAATTCCCAACATTCTCAAAATCTTTGAGAAGTTTTGAAAATATCCTATCTTTTTTCTCCCTTTCAATAAGATTTTGAGTTCTCTTCTTACTCCATGCCGTTGATTTAATTATTCCATCTATTTTTCCAATTAAAGTTAAAGAAAAAGAAAAGATCCAGCCAAATGTAAAACCATAAAACAAAAGAATGAAATTTTCTGAAAATGAAAATTTAACAAGGATTCTTATCTGGTTAATGAGAGAGATTTTGGTGAGGTCAAACTTGTAGAATTTTTTATGATCAACAGTAAAAACAATTCCATCTTTAACTGCAAAATCCTGGAGAGGGAAAATGTTGAGATAGAACTCATCATAAATCTTCTTGGATGAGGTATCAAGAAAGAACAACTTATATACGGATGTTTCTCTATCATAGGTCGATATTATCAGATCATCTCCCAAAGAATCCATGGAAAAGATTTTCTCAGGAAAGTCTATTTCATCAAGGACTTTTTTCTCATCTACATCGAATTTATAGATTTTCTCTTCACTGTATAACCATAAGCAACAGCTAATCCAAGTAGGGGATTTATGTTTAAATGGTGTTTCTATAATTTCCAGAATGTCTCCTTCTTCAGAGACTTTAAATAATCTATTAGCAGAACCTCTATCTGAAAGCCAGAAATTTTCTCCATCTGAGGTGGCTCCCCAAATTTCATTAAAGGACATCCTTTCCATTTGAATTCTCTTAATTATTTCTCCATTTCTATGATCGATTTCAACGAGTTCTAAAAAATGAGGAAAATCACCTATAATTCCATACAGCCTATCTCCTTTGAAAAATATTTGAATCTCATTGACTCCATATTCGATCCTGAATTTTTCAACCATCTTTGGTACCTTAGGCAAATCCCCATCTGCCTTTTTCTTAGAGTATGTAAGAGCAACGCTAACATAAAGTATTAATGTGATTGCAACCAATGTGAACCAAATTATTTTATCTCTTTTTTTCATGCATTTAAAGACAGAATTTATTTAATAAAAGACTTTCGATTCTAAGTTAACCCAAAACCCTCAAAACAACCTCCAAATTCTTTTTCTCTTTATATCCTCTCAAAGCTTTTTTCAATCTTTCCTCATTGTATGAAAAAATCTCCCTCGTTCTCTCATAGCCACTTCTCAGAAAGAGCTCTGATACCAGAGAAGTTAGATTTCTTGGAGTTCTAAAACCTGCCTTTTCAAAGTCTATGATGTAGCACTTACTATCCTTTGAAACAAGAAGATGCTTTCCTCCCTGAAGTTGTGAATGGTCTATTGAAAGCTTGTCCAAGGTGTTTGCAATCCTTAAGAATCTCAACACATGACTTCTCTCAAATTCAAAGTCTTTGAGTCTAAAACCATCCACAAATTCCATGATCAGGATTCTTTTCCTCAAAGTGATGAGCTTTGGAGCAGCATTAAAGGGCTCTAAGAGCTTTAAAAAATATGCCTCCTTTTTGAGGTTCTTCCTGTTGGCATCTTTTCTCTGGATCTTTAGAGCAACCCTGGCACCCCCCATCTCACCCAGAATCACGATTGAGGTGAAACCCTTCCCCAAAACCTCGATACCATGAATCTCGGAAGTTCCCTTTGGAACTAGCTTAATGCCCATTTCATCCAAAATTTTTTGGTAATGAGATACCTCAAGGGGATCTGCTTTTTCTGGGTAGGAGAGAATTTCTTCAAGCACATAGGTTGTTGAGATTTGGGGATATAAGAATTTGCCCAACCCCTCAAAACCTATATAAGTTTTTAAATCAAAAAAAGTTATGAAACTCCTCTTCCAATTATCTGGTGAAAACCCAAAGCTTGCAGAAGCAGAGGTAAGATGTCTCTTTGAAGCTTACGATGTAAAGTATGAAAGAATCTATTTTGAAAACCAAATTGCAATCTTCAAAGCTGATTTCTTTTCTGAGCTTGAAAGGCTTGCGCTGACCAAAAGGATTTTGAACCTCGATGACCTGAGTCTTAAGCCTAGTTTGAGCTTTAGGGTGCGAGTGAAGAGCATAAACTCTGATGTTTCATCTTTAAGGCTTGAAAGAGAACTTTCTGAAGAACTTATAAAAAGATATGATGAAAAGTTAAAGGTCAACCTGAAAAATCCAGAGCAAGAGATCTGCGCCATCGCCCTTAAAGAGAGGAGATTTGTTGGAAAGACCTATCTTGAAAACAGAGAAAAATTTGAAGTTAGAAAGCCACAGAACCGCCCTTTTAAAAAACCCCTATCTCTACACCCAAAGTTTGCGAGGTTGATTTGCAATCTCTCCAGAGCAAAAAGGGAAGTTCTTGATCCCTTCTGTGGAACTGGGGGAATTCTAATAGAGGCAGGCTTGATGGGATTAAAGCCCTTGGGGTTAGACATCTCTGAGGAGATGGTTTTGGGCTGTACTCAAAACCTCTTACACTTTAATATCGAAAACTTCGATGTAAAAGAAGGGGATTGCCGTTTTTTGAAAGATTATTTTAGTAAGGTGGAGGCTGTGGCTACTGATGTTCCCTATGGGAGAGGGAGTTTTTTAAGTGAAAAAAAAGAAGATTTGTACCAAAAAGCCTTTGAGAGCATAAGAGAGATTTCTAAAACCTCATGCATCGTGACTTCATGCTCTTATGACTTTGAGAGCCTTGGATTTGAGGTTTTGGAAATCTACAACCTTAAAGTTCACAGATCTTTAACCAGGTTCTTTCACATTCTGGATTCAAACTTCTGAAGATTCATGATTTGGGCAATTCTTGCTTATTGGAATGTTGTAGACCTCTGAGACACACCTAAGTCCATTGTAGTAGAAGAGCTTTCCAGCAAGACTCAGCTCTTTGAAAAAAATCTCCTCAGCCCTTTTCTTTGAAACCTTTCTCTTTTTTCTCAAATCTTTTACAATCATCTTCATAGAGGTAAGCTTGAGGGCTTCCCTAGCTTGTAGCGCTCCTATCACCGCCGTCGTTGTTATTTCGGCTGCAAGCTTCGGCTGGAACAAAGTCGTTTCTCTTCCAGTGCAACACCAGATCATGTTCAAAATCTTCATGTGGGTCTTGTTTAACCTACACTCATAGCATGAGGTTTTTGGTGGAACTATCACTTGCATCCCTCCATCCAACCCCAATGTTCCTCCATCTATGTATGGAATCTTATAAAAGTAGGCATGAGAGTTTATATGAAGCCTCGTTGGAATGTTATCAAGTCCTCCCAGAACAATATGAAATTTGGAAATGAAGTCCTCTTTAAAATCCTCTATCCTTTCTGTGTGGTATCCAACCTTGAGCTTTGGAGCCATCTCCTTTAATTTTTCTGCCACCACTTCCGCTTTTAACCTCTTCTCATCTGCCTCTAAATCCCCGAAGAAGAGACATCTGTTGAGATTTGACTTGACTATGTAGTCCATGTCCACTATATCTATTTTCCTATAACCTGAGAGCACCAAGTTCTTCAAGACCTCGTTTCCAATGGCGCCAGCTCCCACCACCAAAAGCTTTGCCCTTTTAATGGCTTTGAGGTCGAAAATTCCAAGCCTCTTCGATCTCTCGTAGCGATCCTCATCCAACACTCCAATCTTTACAACTTCCTCCATTCAACTACTCTCCAAAAAAACTTCCAAAAAATCTCTGTTCTTAAGCTTGACATCTTCAGAAGGTTCCTCTCCATTCAACAACAATTTCTTGATTTTTTCTCTCTCTGCAGATCTTATTATTTTTTTTCTCACATCTTCAAGGGTTTCTTCCCTACTTAGATCGAGGCTCTCCTCCACCCTCCTATCATCTAAAATCAAGTTCAGATAGATCCTCTTTGGAGTCTCAAACTCTGTCTTTTCAAAGTACTCTGCAGCTTCCATGGTGGATTCATGAGACATGGGAGAACTCTTTTTAGGGTTTGCAAGGATTTGTTCTATGGCTTCTGCTATGGTTTTGAGAGAGTAACCAAACTTCCAGTTGTCAAGGACATAGAGATCAATCGTTCCCGCAAAAGATGAGGTTTCCTTCGGAGAGACTATCTTCGGGTGGAATATCTCAGTTTTCCATGTTAAGATGGGAGCAATGTAGGGATAGCTTCTTGAAACCTCTAAGGAAAATTCGTGGTTCCACTTGATCTCAACCTTTCCTTTTCTTAAAACCGGTCCTGGAACATCCCTCAAGGTAATTTCAAAGATCAAGGGAAACTTTTCCAATTTTGGATCTGAAACTTCAAGGTCGTGCTTGAAATTCTTTTTAAAGTTTTCAATCTCATTTCGAAGTCTCTTCTTCAAAATCTCTGGAGCCATTACCATTACTTCACCTCAAGCCTCTCACCACATAGAGGACAGAGTTCTGTTCTTCTGGCACACTCTATGTGGTAGGTTTGCTCACACCTAGGACAGGTGAACTTGTCTCCCGGCTTGTCGAGAAAACCCTCACATATCTTGCAGAGTTTAGTGGCTGCCTTTCCCTCAACCAGGGGTACCACTTTTCCCTTTCTTGGAACTACCTTTTCTTCCACTTTCAATTTCTTCTTTTTCTTTCCCTTAATAGGTTCTTTTCCAGCATAAACAGGTTTCTTTTCGTATACAACCTCCTCTCTTTTTCTGGTTGAGAGTACGAGAAAGATTAAAAGTAAGAGCAAAACTCCAAAAAGTGCGATTCCTCCATATAGTAAGTAGTTGAATTTTGCATTCAATCTCACATCTTGAGTTTGTGTCTTTGAAGGAATAACGCTTACACTTCCCTTGAAGGTCTCATACCCAGACTTTGTAACGCTCAAAGAGTGTACCCCTTCCTCAAGATCCTCGATGAGAAGGTTTCCTGAAGGACTGGTTTTTCCAACGTATTTCTCGTCCAGATAAACGTCTGCCCCAGAGAGGGAGTTTCCCTTGTTGTCCATCACGTTGAGTTCTAGGTTTCCGCTCTTTTGGATCTTCACCTGAAGAACAATCGTTGCAACCTTTAAAGCTCTAACCTTTACGGTTTGCCTTTGGCTTGCTCCTCTCACCCTTACCTCCACAAGATAAGTGCCCTCCTTGAGTTTTTCAGAGTAAAAGATGCCATCAAAGCTTGTAACTCCAGCATAAGTGCCATCAATAAAGATATCTGCATTTGGGAGAGGCTGCAAATCTTGATCTAAAACCTCTACTTTGAGCTCCCCCTCTCCTGGCTGTTCAGGTTCTGGCGGCGGTGAAGGTGGTGGAACTTCAGGCTCGTCCCTTACAACAAAAAAGACACAATGATCATCATAGGCTTCTCCAACACCTATAGCTGTTGCATCCACTATTACCCTGTACTCTCCATAGAGCTCCTCTCTCACAAAATCATCGATATAAGTACCCCTAGATGAGTGTCCAGCTCCCATCAATGCATTCTTCACAAGAAATCTTCTCTTTCCATTGGGCATTGCAATCCTTATGTTGTAAAGGATCTCAAAGTTACTCTCCAGATGAACTGTCAGCTTTTCAGAAAGCTTGTAGTTGGCTCCACAACCCTTGTCCACCCAAACAGAAATGATGAGCTCTTGCTGGTTCAAATCATCTTCCTCTTTTAAAAAATCTTGGGAAAGAATATCTGCTTGAAAGAGTGAGATAAACAGCATCGCCAAAATCAAAATCGACCATCTCATGGAATCACCTAAATAGTTATTACCTTGATTTTATAAAGCTTTTCCTCCACGATGAACCTCGTGCACCTGACACAAACCTGTCAGGAGCGTTAAAGGTTCTCCTCTGATGCAAACCCATCAGGAGCGTTAGGGGTTGTTCGTTACACTCAAACCCACTGTGAACCCAGTGCACCTGCGGCAAACCCCGCAGGAACGTTAAAGGTTCTTCTTTCAGAAGAACCTTGTTTTGATCCAACTTTTTTGAAAAGTTGGTGGTGAACCCAGTGGACACGTTAGGGGTTGTTCGTTACACTCAAACCCACTGTGAACCCAGTGGACACGTTAGGGGTTGTTCGTTACACTCAAACCACTTATTCAAAAGAATTGAAACCTACCGTGAAGAAATTGATTTTTCAAGCTGTATAACATCATAATGAGCCTGATTTACTTTCAACCACTCCAAACACTCTTTAACATGTATCACACCACTCGCATAAGCATAAATCTTCTCACCCAGCTCAGCCTGATACTTCGAAAGCGTCAGGTTAACGTCAATGTCATTCGGTAACGCCTCTGGAGCAATCTCAAATCCTGCGTCAAATTCTCTCAAACGCTCCATGTGCCCTTTCTCATAATCCATGTCTCCGTCACCGTCTACATCACCAGCCTCGTTAATAGCTCCTCCCTGACCTGGCATATCAAAAGCTCCTGTGAAAGAAAATGAATCACCAGCTGGTTCATATATTCCACTTGAAGCGGGATTATGTCCATATCCTGTATACTCGTTAACATTAATCCATGTAGACCTTCCAACATGCTCACAACTCGCGACCTCCATATTCGAAGTAGAGGGTGATCCCCCATTGGAAGAATAAGCCGAGACTTCTACATTAGCAAAAACGATTGGAGAAAATAAAATAATAAAAAACACACATAAAATTACTGAGTTATTTATCTTTTTCATCATATACTTTAATTAATAAAAACTAGTATAAAAAGATTTTTACTAATAAT
>JBHIDS010000040.1:0-14395 GCA_046760205.1 Candidatus Methanofastidiosia archaeon | reverse complement strand
TCTCGTCCACTATGGCACAGTCGGGGTTGTAGCATTCATCCTCTGAGTCAGGAATCCCATCTCTATCAGAATCCAACTCAGAACACCCTCTTCTCTCTTTCAAGCCAAAATCATAAGGGCACTCATCCTCACAGTCACTTATCCCATCAACATCAGAGTCCTTTGGACATCCTCTCTCGTCCACTATGGCACAGTCGGGGTTGTAGCATTCATCCTCTGAGTCAGGAATTCCATCCTCGTCCTCATCTTGCATGCAAGTCATCGTAACTTGGATGTCAGCTTGGATGTCTGCATGAACCTGGAAAGTGGCTTTCTCTGAGGTACAGTTTTTTTTCTTCAGGGTAATGGTATGGGTGCCAAGGGCAAGGTTTTTTAAAAAGACCACACCATCTGGTTCATCAGGAGCTTCCCCTTCGGTTAGAACATATTTTCCATCGAGAAAGAGGGAATAGCCAGAGATGTTGCTCTCCAACCTGAGGCTTCCACTGGCTGCACTTATGAAAAAGAAACACTCCTTAAAAACAGCTCCAGAAACCAATCTCAAAGTCTCTGTTCCATAAGGCAGGTTCACCTTTGTGGAGTATTGATAGGTTGTGTGGGCAGTTATGGATTGGCTCTGAAAAATGACATGGGTTGTTCCATCAGGGAGAATTTCATAGAGAGTGACTTCTGTGTTTTGGTTTGCCTCATAGAAAATGGTTATAGTCTCCCCTGGGTGATATGCAGAGTCACATCCCTTATCAATCCAAAGTCTCAAGGTGAGTTGAGAGGTAACCATTGCTTGAAATATTAATATAAAGGTGAATAGCAAAATGAAAATTCTCTTGAGTTTGTAGCTCATGATTTTAAGTAATCCCAAGCTATATAAAACTTTTTGGGTTGTGCTTCTCATTTAAGAGCTTTAAAAGCCGAGGGGAGTAATTTTCTAACAGAGCTTATTATTATCTTTTCCTTTTTGAGGTTAGACATTATCACCTCTATGTCCCTTCCAGAAAGCTCTGAGACCTCATAGAGAACTTGTCTACAGTTTCCACAGGGAGAGATGGGATCTTGAGAATCTGCGATGATGGCAATGGCTCTAAAACTTCTCTCTGAAAGAGAGTTTGCCTTTGTAACTGCACAAACCTCTGCACAAACTGTGGAGCCAAAGGCTACGTTCTCAAAGTTACTCCCAGTTATTATCCTTCCACTTTTCGTTAAAAGAGCTGCTGCAACAGAGAATTTAGAGTAAGGGCTGTAGGAGTTTTTCAGAGCCTTCTCTGCAGCATCTAGGAGCATCTTTTGGTAATCTTTGAGCTTTTCGTAAGTAATTTGGATCTTTTCCAAAAAGCTTTCTATCTGATTTTGAAGGTTCAAACTGGTGTCAATTTTGAAGTGTTTCTCTTCAGGAGGCTCAAAAATCCCTTTCATTCTTTCATAGATTTCAAAGCTTGCGGTGCTTGCATTCCTCTTATCTTTAAACCTCTTCCTCATTCTCTCTTCTACAACCTTTTCAGGACAAATCACCTCCAAGATATAGGTTTTTGAGTTCGTAGTTTTCCCAACCTCCCTTGCCCTATCTCTCAAAGACTTTTTGTAAAAGGTTGCATCCAAAATCACGTTCTTTGAGGCTTTTAAAAGATGGGATGCAACTAAGAACATGCCGTAATAGGCAAGCTCCATCTCTTCTTTTGTGTAAAGCTTATCTCTCTCTTTGAACTCAAAGTACTTACTCTTCCCAATCAGCTCTCTCCTAATTACATCTGTTCTCAAAATCTGAGCATCTAGATTCTCTGAGAGTCTTTGTGCAAGGGTACTCTTTCCAGTTCCAGGAAGCCCTGAGAGGACTATCAACATCCCTTATAATAAATTATGATTTATTTAAGGTTTCTGGTTGAAAAGCTTTGAACCTTGTAATCCGATGTGATGTACAATTAATTGTTGATGAAGGAAATTATTCGTCCAAATGTGGAAGGAACCAAAAATGTGTTGGAGGTCGCTGTAGAGCAGGGCGTCAAGAGAATCGTATATGTGAGTTCAATCGCTGCTTTGGGTCACAGTGTGATTCCTATGGATGAAACAACATGGAACAGTGACTCTTCATTCCCTTATACCCAATCAAAAATTGAGTCGGAAAAACTGGCATGGAATTTGGCAGAAAAACTGGATCTATGGCTAGTAGCTGTACTACCCTCCAGCATGGTTGGGTTAAATTGTTTTGGTCATTTGACACCCACGATGAATCTCCTGAATATGATCGTAAAGGGCCAACTCCCTATTGATGTCAACTTCCATTTCAATATGTTGATGTTAGAGATGTAGCAAATGGTATGATTGCGGCTGCTGAAAAAGGCAGAAACAGGGAGCGGTATATTTTAGGAAATGAACTCTCAACCAGTACAACCGAAGTGATCAAACTGGCACAATCTCTTTTTCCAAACATCAAAAAGCCCCCTAAGCTATCTAAAAATATCTTGTTAATGATAGCTTTTCTGGAGGAAATTTCTTGTAAAATTACAGGAAAAGCACCTGCTCTACTTCGCAGTCAAGTGAAAGCAGCTTATGTTGAGCAGAAGCTTAACATTTCAAAGGCTAGAAGAGAGTTGGGAGATAATCCCAGAGCTCCTGAAGAGGCAATCAAGGAGGTACTTATCTATTTGAAAAACAGAGGTGATTCCTATTGATCAACTTTATAGAACAGCGACTAAGAGGTTGCAATCTGGGAAACCAAATTGAGATTTAATCAAGTGAAATGATGATATTTATAAATGAACATGATAGATCACTCTTACCAAAATCCTTTATCATAGCAGTGTTTTTCTATGTAATTCTTATCGCAAGTTGGCTCATGGTTGCTGATGCGAAAGGCATATATTGGGTGAAGCCTTATAAGATATTTAGAAAAAAGATAGGAAAAAATTTCAAGGAATATGCCAAGCGAACAAAGAAGTTTATTCCTATGATTTATTGAAAAAGAGGAGATGATAACTTGAATAAACCATGTAGAAAACCTTAAAAACTTCGATATCGAATATAATCACAGCCTCCAGAGCCGATGAAGAGTGTTACGCTATTACTCACGTAGAAAGAGAGTTATCAGAGGCGGAGAAAGCTGGTTTAGAGGGTTTTGAGGATATTGATCATAAGGGAGGGATCATGATTTAGTGCCAAAGCCTACAGATGAAAACGAAATCCGTTTAATCGATACATTTTTATACCATTAAGTCCCTATATCTTTGGTGCTTGAATGAGCGATGTTGAGGGCATAGAGGAGATAGAGAAAAAGTTTGAGGAATTTGAAAAACTTAGAGAAGAAAGAATCTCGAAGAAGGAAGAGATTGCAGAGGAGATAAAGGAAAAGGAGAAAAAGTCTTTAAAGCTGGTGGGACTGATTATAATCATACTTGGAGTTGTGCTTTTAATTGTAGCTCCCGCAGTTTTCTACTACTCAACTCTTCCAAAAACTACTCTATCTGAGGTAACGAGAATAAAAACAGAGGAATACCAAGAGCAAGTGACAGAGTACGAGACCCAGATTGTTATAGAAGAGCAAACCCTAACTAAGTTCAAAGAGGAGAGAGAACCTATAGAACTTAAGGGTGTGGTTTATGATCCCTCATACATAAAGAGATTCACCACAAACGTATTCTCCTTCAGACCAAATCTTGTAGGAATAGATTCAAGCTGGGTTAGAACCTTCATACCCTCCAAAAATGCCCTAGAACCACCTTATCGAATCGAGGTTAGGATAAAAACAGATTATCCTCTAAATTTTGGACTTTCCTACTACGATGCCTACCTTGAAGGAGTGAGGGAGAACAAGTCCTTCATCGAGATGGAACATATCTTTCAAAAAAGGTTTGAGGGAGAGGAGAGCTTTATCATAAACATCGATGAAAAAGATGGACTTGTGGTTGGAATTATAAGCCTCTCGTACAACGAGTGGAGGCCGACGGTGGAGCTCACATTCTATCATTTCTTAGAGATCCCATATCAAGTCAGAGAGAATGTAGAGGTTCAAAAACAGATTCCCATAACCAAAACAGTCTCAAAAAAAAGAACAGTACCATATAGAGTCGTTGAAGAGCAAAAAAGCTACCCAAATGAATGGCTCAAAATTTACTCTACAATTCCAGCAGGTCTTGGAATTATTTTAATTATAGGGGGGATAATTCTTAGAAGATAATCATCTCTTCTCTTTTTTCTTCAAGAGGTGAGAGATTCCCTCTCTCTCAAGCACCTTCTCCAACATCTTCTTGTCTGGTTCTGGAATTCCAACTCTTTTCAAGATGTCCTCTCTCGATGCATCCAAAACCCATTTGATCTCGGAAAACCCATGAACGTCTCTGTACCACTTTAAGGCAAAGTTTGCCTTCTCCAAATCCAGGGAGTAAATCTCGAGGGTTCCCCCCTTTAAAACAGCCTTCAAAAGAGAATCAATGGCTTTTTCTCCCACATTTTCTCCAAATGAGAGGGCGACTACCTCGCCCTCAATCATCAAAACATTCCCTTTCTCATCATCAAAGTACTTCAAAACTCCTGTAAACTTCTCCTTAGAGAGCTCCAGTAGTAAGCTCTCAAGGTCAATCCCCTTGCTCTTAAATCTCTTTAAAAGCTCACCGCTAGGAAAGTCCACTCTCACCACCGAGAAAGTTTTTTTTCTCTTTCCACTCCCTTCGAAACCTTTTTGCCCTTTTTATATCCTTCACAAATTCCTCACCCATCTCTGAGGAAATCTTCTTTAGGAGCAAATCTCTGGAGAGTTCCTTATCGAAACTCAAAAATGCCTTTTTATTAGAGACTTTCTTGACATTCACAGGAGGTACCTTGTAGACCTCAATCATTCCCTCTATTCCACTAGTTTGATATACCTTGTTTAAAGCCTCCTCCCCATAGAAAGTATCTTCATTTAAGAATAGAGCAGCCCTCAACTCACCGCCATCCAAAAAAATCAAGCCCCAATTGTTTTCAAAGTTAACCCAAAGGTATCCATCCAAATGCTTATCCTCTGCACTCCTCAACAGAACCTCAAATGAAAAAGCACTGTTGGTAGGAGACTTGAAGACGAGTTTGCCTTCTGAAATTCCAAGGTTCCCTATAGCCTTCATTCTCATCTTCTTGTTCTGACTCTCCCTGGAAGAGAGGATCTCCTTAGGGCTTTTGGCCAGCTGGGATGCTGTAACCTTGAACAAAATCTCATCCAAGACCTCTCTTTCAAGATTGCAAACATCTATGATGCCTTTTGAGGGCTCTGATTTATCGAAAAACAACATGAAAACGTCCAGCATAGCCTCATCCCCAAACCTCGTACCTTGGGAGTTTTCACATAAACAGGCTTTGGGTTTTGAATCAAAGAAAATGCACGCTTCTGAAATTTCAAAGACCCTCTCTGCGGTGATTCTCAGATATCCTGTAAAATTCCTTCTCTCAAGGGTTTGAATCAAATTCTCTAGATTTGTGGAGGAAAGCTCCACTCTCTCTGGGGTTTCGTATGGAATCTCAAGGTTTGCAATTCTAAAGATTTTCCCTCTTTGTGGAGGTGATTTTTTCCTCTTCTTGCTGGGAGCTTTGAGCTCTGTCGCATCGAACTCTTCGAGAAAGATCTCAAAGGTCTTCTTAGGGAGTTGATACCACTCAACTATCGCCTCGCAAGAGAGAGTTCTTACCCTCTTTGAAACTTTCTCTCCAGAAAAACTCTCTCCAGAGGCAAGCTCCGCATAACCTCTAAGCACCTTCCCTCTCTTCATGAGTAAGAAGTAGTCGTTTAATCCCCCATCATCCGTAGTTACTCTCACATAACCTGTAAAAGAGGGATCTGTTTTTTCAATCTCTCCGAAGATGTCCTTTTCAACCATCTTCGTTTCCATCTTCTTTCCTCGTGGAAACCTCATCGTATCCCTTTTTTCTTCTTGATGAATTCCTCGAGCTCAAACCTTTCAAGGAGTCCCTCTCTCAAAACCTCCCAATCATCTACTTTTTTTGATTCCTCCTTTTCATCTTCTGCAGGCTTTTTGACAGGCTTCTCCGTTACTTTTTTCCTCTTCATTGTCTTCCTACGCTTCTCCCTTAGAATTCTCTTGAGCCTCACATCTTGTAAAGCTTTTTTCGAGTCTGAGACCATCCTTTCCTCAATTTCCTCATCTGCAAGGATCTTTGAGAGTTTTGACTTGTAGAGAGCTCTTTTATCAGACTCCTCCAACTCTTTCAAGGTCAGAGAGGTTCTGTCTCCAATCCTCATTATCTTTCCTCCCCCACTCTTCATGGCAATAGGTCTTTGTTTTTCCAATCTCTCAGATTTATTCTCTTCGAAAGTTTGTAGTGCATCTTTGAAGGCCTTTTGAGTGAGCCTTGCCTCTGGAAAGAACTTCAAAAGCTCTAGAACTCCTTCAAAAGAGTGAATTTCTAAGGTAGAATTCCCTGAGAGGGTTCTTAAAAAGATTCTCTGAAGACACCTTGCACCAAAAAAATCTCCCTCATTCCCATAGAGAACATGAGATATCTTTCCCTTCATAAAAAACATGAAACCTTCTGATGTACTCTCCATTACCTTGAGATAGCCTGTAAAGTCTTTCTTAGAGACTTCATTCAAAAATCTTGAGAGAGCATTTTCACCTCCAATTCCCTTCTCAATAATCTTTCCTTTGGGAATCTTCATTCAACCACCCTCTCATACTTTAAGAAAACTTCACACATTACAGAACCTCAATTTCTTTAATCCAACCTTTCGAGTCTCGTTATTTCTCCTATTTAATATTATTTAAATCTTTCTATCTCAATCGTTTCTTTTATGAAATTACAAAAAGCCTTTTAAATACTCAAATCCAAGTAATATTATGAAATCTGAGTTGAAAGTTTTGGTTGAGCTTGCAAAGAGAGGGGCTTTTCATAATGTGGTTAAGATTACAACTTCAAAACTTGGAGAGATTATGGGGGTTTCTCAACAAACTGCATCAAGAATTCTTTTAAGGTTGGAGAGAGAGGATTTGATAGTAAGAGAGATGGGCCTCAAAGGAACAAGAATCTCCCTCTCTGAAAAGGGAAGGCTGAGACTTGAGAGTCTCTACCTCACTTTGGAGAGAATTTTTGGAGAGGCGGAGGAGGGATTCGAGGGAAGCCTAATCTCAGGAGCTGGGGAGGGGGGCTATTATGTTTCGAGAAACGGGTATTTGAAACAGTTTTCAGAAAAACTTGGATTTAAACCTTATCCAGGAACTTTGAACTTGCTCTTGAGAAAAAGAGATTATCTTAAAGCAAGAGAGTTGATGAAAAGCTATCCTAAGATAGAGATTAAGGGTTTTTCAGATAAAGATAGGAGTTTTGGAGATGTTTTGTGTTACAAGGTATTGATAGAGGACATCGAGGGAGCCTTGGTGCTCCCCTTGAGAACTCATCACTCCAAAAATGTGGTAGAAATAATCTCAAAGTGGTACTTGCGAGAAAAACTCAGGCTAAAGGATGGAGATTTGGTGAAAATTCGGATGCTTTCTTAGAAAAACTTAAATATTTGAAGGTCAAAGAAGATGTATGAGAAAATTTCTCCTACCAATTTTGCTTTTATTCTTGGTTTCGGTGAGAGCGGAACCTCCATTTCAAATGGGAGAGGATTGGTGGTTTGAGAACTCAACCATCATAAAATCAAAATTCGATTGGACCTATACATTGGAAATCTTAGGGGATCACATCCTCATTGGAAAGGTTTTAGGGATTCATACCTATCGGGAACAGGAATACGTTTTCTCACCCATGGACCTTGTGGTGGGAAGGGACAAGGCTGCAAAAGAGGGGTTTTTTGAGAATTTCAACATAATCATGGAAAATAGGTACTTTCGCTATGAGTACACTGGCACCGATGAGTATACCCTTGAAGACGCCTACATAATCTCCCACGTTTCAAACATCCACCTTATACCAAGGAATTCTGAGGTTTTGGAAGGATTAATGACCCTTCAGGTGGGGGATGACGTGAAGATAGTTGGGAAACTTGTAAACGTGAGGGGGAAGGGAAATGAAGGATCCCTTGAGTGGAATTCATCGAAGGAAGTTTACGACATTATGAGCAAATCCTCCCTGATAATCTTGGTGGAAGTCTTGTACATAAATGAGATAGAACATGGGGCTACCAGGCTTGACCAGAAGATTTCTGGAATGAGGGCTCTTTTTGAAGATTTTAAAAAAGCTGTTTACATCATCTTTTCAGAGGCTTCAAAGCTTTTCAGAGAAAATCTCTTGTTTGTGCTTTTGATCTTGGGAGTTCTTGCCCTTCTTCCCATAATAAACGTCCTCATTCTCACAGGGTACAAGGCAAAAACAGGCCCTGTATGTTTTCTCACTCTACAGGGAAGAGAGAGTTCCATTGACTATCTCAAAAACTTTGAGCACATGTCTGAGGTACAGATAGAGATAATCAAACTTCTGAGAAAGAGGAATCAGATGAGCTTGAAAGAGCTCTACTCCAAGTTTGGAAAGGATGATTTGTTATTTTTGATAACGGAAGGCTATGTGAGGGTGCAGAAAGAGTAGGTTAAATCACTTTTTCAAAATCCTCTCGTCATTCTCTCCAAAAACTAACTGCATGTGAGGGTAGGCAATCTCAAGGTCCTTCTCTCTCCCACAAGCCTCAAGAACTTTTTTCAAAATCTCACTTCTAAAAATCCTTTTATTTCTGGCATCGCAGAGATATCTTATACTCAAGTCTATTGAGGAATCTGCAAGCTCCACTAAAATGTAAGGCTTTTCTTTCAAAGAACGTGCCTGTGGTGTTCCTGCAAGAAAGGGATAGAAGGCTTCGTAAGCCTTTGCATGTTCTTTTCCAACAACCCTAAAAGCACATCTCTCAAAGATTCTTACAGCTGCTCTCCATTTGCTCTCATAAGTTATGGAAACCCTTACTTCATCCCAGAGAAAGGGCACCTCTTTGGTGTAGTTTACAATGGCTTCTGTCAAAACTTTGGAATTTGGAATTGTAACTATTCTTCCAGTTGGGGCGTCCCCAAACTCTCCAAACTCCCGGAGGAGAGTGTACATCAAGGTGATTTTTTCAATGTCACCCTTCACATCCCCTATGACTACCCTGTCTCCAGTTTTGTAAGGAGCAGAAAACGCTATTAAAACCCAGCCTGCAAAGTTCAAAATAGGCTGATGAAGGGCATAGGTGATCCCAAGACCTATCAATCCTAAGGAGGTGGCTAAGGCGCTTAAGTCTTTAATTATCAAGGAAAGAGCGAGAATGAATCCCACAAAGTAAATAAAGTAGGTATACACAGAGAGCATCATTCTCTTGTCCTCTACCAAGACTATTTTCAAACTCCTCTCGATGAAGGGAGAGGTTATCTCCACAAGGATCTGAGATGCAGCAAAAAACCCCAAAATTATGATCAATCTTGATAAAAGGAGAAAAAGTGAGTTGAAAATCTCAGAAGATTGGATGCCAAATAGAAGATAGAAGAGAGCATAGCCAAGACCTATCAAAGCCAAGAGGATTTTTAGAAGCCTTCTCATATAACTTCATATAAAGTAAGCTTTTTAAGCTTTGTTTTTATAATCTTTTTATGAATTTGATTTCCCTTCTCCAAGAAATGGTAAAGATAGAGAGTGTTACAGGAAATGAGAATGAGCTTTGTTATTTTTTGAAAGAAATCCTTGAGGAATTCTCTGAGGTAGAGTTACAGAAAGTTAAAGATAGGTTTAACCTCATAGCGATGAGGGGCGATGCTGAGATTTTGCTTTTAGGACATCTGGATACCGTACCCATAGGAGAGGGCTGGAAGTTCAAGCAGGGTGAGATCGTAGATAAAAAACTCTATGGTCGTGGGTCATCAGACATGAAGGCTGGGCTTTCCGCAATGATAGAGGCTTTCAGAGTATCAGAGAATGTCTGTTTTGCAGCAGTTGTTGGGGAGGAGGGTAGGGGAGAAGGGGCAGAGGAGCTTAACAAATCCATGAGGTTTAAGTTTGGAATAGTTGGAGAGCCTACGGATCTCAATTTAGTGATAGTTGAGAAGGGAATTGTAACCTTTAAAGTTGAAACCCAGGGAAAGGCTTGTCACTCCTCTCGTCCTTGGGATGGGGTAAATGCAATTCACAAAATGAGTGAAGTGATTGAGGTATTGAAGAATTTTGAGTTTAGAAACTCTCATCCTCTATTGGGACATTCAACTATGCAAGTAACAGGGATAGAGGGAGGAGTTGCCCACAATGTGATTCCAGACAGATGCATTGCCACAGTGAACCTCCGGGTGATTCCAGAGGATGAGAATATCTTTGAGGAAATTGAAAAAAGCCTCAAGGACTGTAGAGTTAAAAAGGTTCTTTCTGGAAAGCCTTACGAGATCTCAAAGAAAAATAAGTACGTGGAGCTCTTGAAGAAAATCTCTGGTGGAGAGTTTATGGGAATGCACGGAGCAACGGATGCAAGATTGCTCGAAACCCCTTGCGTCATCTTTGGACCTGGAAACCTTGAGGTCTCTCACCAAATAGATGAGTACGTTGAGCTTGAAAACGTTGAGAGAGGTACAGAGATTTTGAAGAAGTTTTTGAAGGAGGTTTCAAGGCTTTAACCTTAAAGGAATCAAAGCCTTCTCCTGAACTGAGAGTTCTTAAGGGTTACCTCCCTCAAAATCTCCTCGAAGGTCTCCCTAGGTCTTAAAACTCTATTCACAAAGATTCCAGTTCTTCCAATCCTGTCTCTCTTCTGCAAAACCTTCACCCTCTCAGAGACCACATTCAAGGATATCCCCAAAAGCTTTGCAATCTCCCCCTCCCTCCCAAGAATCGAGGTCTCTCTGTGTCCTCTCTTGGTGGGTTCTATGAGACACAACCTCTTGTCCACTCCAGAAACTCTTTTTTTATTCTCAAGCCCTAAGATGTCTAAAAATCCTCCAAATCTATAGAATTCTTTCTCTATCTTTTTAGGACTTACCAAGGGAAAGCTTATCTCCATGTCCTGGAGTAGGATGTGCCCCTTCACCACACTCCAGGGAGTCGCCTGACAAACCTTTCTCTGCACAACTCCAAGCTCAGATAGTCTCAATTCCAAGAGATAGGAGGGAACTGAGTATAAAACCACCAAATCTATATCACTCTTCCTGTGAACATCTCCTCTTGCAAGACTTCCATAGGCGAGGGGTGAGAAATCCTGGATTCTCTTCATCACTTTCAAAGCTTTCTCTCTGAGAGAAGAAAGTCTCTCCCACTCCTCCTCTGAGTAAGAAACCTCTCTTACATGATTCAACTTCACCTTCTTTCGCATCGTATCACATAGGGATAAGCTATATAAAGGGATGTGCTTTCTTGTATTAACCATACTTAAAGATTTTGGTGATTTGATGAGTTTAGCTATAATCCTTGTTGGAATAATTGCATTCTGGATTTTCATAGATATTCTTTCGAGAAAGTTTGAGTTTGAGAGGTACAACATCGATGTCTCTTCAAAGATCGTCATGATATGGAGAACTGAAAGGTTTTTAGCTCTCATAGATGGGATATCAAACAGATTTAGAAAAATCTGGGAGATTTACGCAAATATTGGAGTTTTCTTCTCACTCTTGGGCATGATTTCTGTACTTTTTTTCATGACGAAAGGTGCCTTTCAAGTCTTTCAAAAGCCAGAGGCACCCGGGGGAGTACAGGTGGTGATTCCTGGAGTTACCTTTCCACTCTGGTACTCTTTGATAGCGTTGGCAGTGGTGATAGTGGTGCATGAGTTCTCTCACGGAATAGTTGCGAGAACCTTCAAGGTCAAACTTAAATCTGTTGGGCTTGCCCTTTTCATCGCAATCCCTGCAGCCTTCGTTGAGCCTGATGAAGATGACTTAAAGGCTCAGGATAGAAAGGTGAGAGTCAAGATATATGCAGCAGGAAGCATGGGTAACTTCCTCACCGCCTTTCTTGCACACCTCATTTTAGCCCTACTAATCCTGCCTTCCTTTGGAGATAGGATGGATGAGGGGGTGGAGATTTTGGAAATCATTGAGGGAATGCCCTCTGAAGGAGTTCTTCAAGAGGGAATGATAATTCATGGAGTAAATGGAGAGGAATTCAAGACTTTAGAGGAGTTCCAGGATATTATGGCAGGCTTCAAGCCAAAAGACATAATAATTTTGAATACTGACAGAGGGGACTTTGAGATAACCTTAACAGAGAACCCAGAAAAACCTTCGAAAGGATTCATTGGGATAAGCATAATCCAGAACTCCTATTACGAAAAAAGACAACCCAAAGGTTTTATTTTAATCATACACAAAATTCTTATTTACATCCGTGAATTCAACCTTGGAATTGGGCTCATAAACCTACTTCCACTTTCTGGATTACTTGATGGAGGAAAGATTCTTTTTGAGCTTTTAGAAGCTAGATTCTCAGAAAAAATCGCTAACAGTGTTTCTGTCTTCATGATAATTTTCTGTCTTGCACTTCTCATCGCAAATCTTCTCCCAAATCTGAGATGAGCAAATGAGGATTAAACTAAGACTTTTAAGAGAGGGAGCTTTGAGAGAAGTTGAGGGAGAAGATATTTCAGAGATTCTTGAAAAGGTTGGTTTTAACACATCGAGTGTGATCTTGAGGAGGAATGGCGAGGTAATAATAGAGGAAGAGGTTTTGGATGGTGATTTGGTAGAGGTAATTCCAGTGGTCTCTGGTGGTTGAATGCAATGTAGGTGTGGGAGAAAGGCAATCTATCATAGAAGGTTCTCTGGAGAGTTTCTCTGTGGAAGTTGTCTTTCAAAATCTGTGGAGAAGATCTTTAGAAAGACCATCAGAAAGTACAAGATGATCAGAAAGGGAGAAAGAGTGGCTGTGGGAGTCTCTGGAGGAAAGGATAGCCTTGCTCTTTCACACCTACTCTCAAAGCTAAAAGAAAGGTTGCCATTTACTTTTGAGGCTTTGATGATAGATGAGGGAATCTACGGTTACAGAGATCACACCATCGAGAAAGCTGTAAAGAGTTTAAATGCTTTGGGAATCTCCTACAAAATCTTCTCCTTTCAAAAGGAGTTTGGTTTTCTCTTGGACGAGGTAGAATCTAAGGTTTCAAAGTGCTCATACTGTGGAGTTCTACGTAGGTATATTTTGAACAAAAAGGCCAGAGAACTCGGGTTTTCCAAGCTTGCGGTGGGACACAACTTGGACGATGAGGTTCAGACAATTTTAATGAATCTCTTGAGAGGAGATTTCTCAAGGTTTTCAAGAACAGGTTATAGATACAGGAAGGTGCATGAAAAGTTTGTGCCAAGAATAAAGCCTCTTCGTGGGATCCCAGAAAAAGAGGTTTACCTCTATGCCTTGGTGAATGAGGTAGACTTTGATGAGAGTATCTGCCCCTACGCCACAGAAGCCTACAGAGAGGACGTCAGGAACTTCTTAAATTACATGGAGTCTAAGAGACCCTCCACCAAGTACACTCTGCTGAAAAGCTATGATGAGTTATTTCCCTACCTTGAGGCTCTCACTCCAAAGAGAATTTCAACATGTGCAAAATGTGGTGAACCCTCAATATCTGATGAATGCAAAGCTTGCCTTATGCTTGAAGAGCTTTCAAGATGAAGATGAGTACTCTTCCTCCCTAAAGAGAATGCAAAAACAGATTGTAAAGAAGGGAAAAACCAAAACATAGGAAAGAAAAGAGCCAAGAACAGGAATAACCAAAGAGACTCCTCCAGAAACAAGAACGAATAAAATTCCTAAAAGAAGATGGGTTTTCAAGTCTTTCCTAGTCATTTTGTAGCTTTCAATTAAGGCATCCAAAAAGTACTTTCTTTGAACTACAATTATGGGCATGACATAAAAAATCAGGGGATACAAGAGGATTGCAACTACAAGAGAGAAAAGAATTGAAAAGAACATGTATAAAATCAATGAGATTGGAATGAAGAGAGCAGAAAAAACCCCTGCCAAAACAAAGGCTGGGATTGAGATTAAGATCAGGAGAAGAAACGTCAGCGAGAAGGGGAGGTAGAGCCTTAAAGTTAGAAGAAGGCTCTTCTTCAGGCTCAATTTTCCAAAAAGAGCATCCCAGGCGAGAGATGTGGTCATTTCCATCACGAAGATGGCAAGAATGAGAAATACAAGGCTCAAGACAATCATATAATTTACATTGATTCCATAAACTTCAAGAAGATTTGGGTTGGTTTTTAAAATCTCTTCTATCCTTTCTCTTGCAAAGAGAAGATCTTTGAGCATCCCCCACATCTTTATGATAAAAGAGAAGAAGACGATGGTCATTACCGTCGAGAATGTAAAGAAGGGAAACAGAATCTTTGGATTTTTTGTCAAAACATCTGTGGCTTTGATGAAGACTTCATCGATTTTTCCCATGGGGTTAATATAATTTTTAGATTATAAGGTTTGTGGTTTGGTTTCAAATGTAGAGTCCCAAAATTATTTCGCCATGAGACTTCGTCTAATGAAATAATGGTAA
>JBHIDS010000039.1:0-14434 GCA_046760205.1 Candidatus Methanofastidiosia archaeon | reverse complement strand
AATAAAAATGATACAAACACTATTTGCTTCTTGGAAAATCAATGCACTTTTGGCTACTTTGATTGCAATAGTAATAGCAATTTTTCTGTCGAGATGAGGAACGCATTTTATCATCACTATAAAAAGTAGTTGAAGGGCAAAGGTCTTTTCTTCTCTTTCCTATATGGATTTGAGATAAACATCCTTCTCTCTTTCTTTTTCTTAAAACTCAGGCATATGCCTATCATAGTGTTTTTTTCTCGCTTTCATAGAAACTTTGAGATACCGCATAGTTGATTGAATGTTCTTATGCCTTAATTGCTCTTTCACGAAAAATAGATCTCCCTCGTTTTCCAACATCAAAGTGGCGAAGGTAGATCGTAAATCATGTGGTGTTACAGATCGTCCCAAATTCACCTTATCTGAAATTTCCTTTATGATATTTTGAATTCTTCCCCCTGAGAGCCTTCTATAAGGCTTTCTCTTTATTACAAAAAGGGCTTCGTTGTCATCTGTCCTTTCATTCAAATAATCTTTCAAAATCATGCAACATTTTTCAGAAATAATAACATAGCCATCCTGGTAATTCTTTGTGTCCCTAACCGTTATGATTCAATTCTTGAGATCTCAGCATACAACTCTTTTTTCCGCCTTTCAAAATCTCATATCACACACCATCTAAATCTCAAATTTTCCAGAAAATGAAATTCAATAAGAATCACTTTCAATTTTAATATTTGATTGACTCAGTAAAAGAAACTGAAGGTTTATATGAATTAAGTTTATACAAATCTTTTAATTTTGGGATTTTGAAAGTCTCATTTTTTGAAAAGTTTGCAACATTCAACTTTGCTGAAGTCTCTTTTAAGAGATTTTGAAAGAGAAAATTGTAAAAGGAAAGTGACTGGGGGGAAAATGTAGTCCTTCATGCTGTCACAGTATGGTAGTCTAGCACTCGAGTTTGCCATCTTAATGATCTAAGTTCAAATCCTATCAGTTATTATCATTTACTGGTAAAAACAATTTATTTTTCCCCGTCAATAAATAATATAGACTCCATTATAAATTTAACATTTAAACCTATAAAAAATTTAGCTTTCAGAATTATTTTTGTCAATTCAGAATTAGTAAGATAGTGTTTAGAAATTCCCCCAAATATCTATTTCTCTTACATGGGAATAAGCTTAACCATCATTTTCTCCTCTTTGTATGAAATAAAAATTTTTTGGTTCAGCTAATTGGTTCAAAATTCAAAAGTAGATTCTTAATTAAGTACGATACTAAATACCATACAAAAAGAAAAACCATTGCAAAAAATATTATAAGTAGAGTAATTAATATTGCATTTTTCTGAATTCCACTTTCTGAATATACTACAATTAAAAGTAACATAGTAATAATATTTGCAAATACTTGAAGTATTTTATCTAAATATTTAAAGAATTTAAATATTACACCAGTTGATTTTGCACTCACATCACTACTATAAATTTCAGTTATCGCATTGATACGTTCTATTTCCTTAAAAATTTTATATGTAACTTCATATTCTCTTTTATGACCAAATGATACTGGACCAAAAATTGTTATCAGATTGCCAAAATTTATATTTAAATAAATCTTATCTTTTTCAATATCTGTTTCTATTTCAGCTGAAAAATCATTATATTTTGATTTATGTTTCCTACAATTTTCTTCAATCTTTCTTTCAATTTCTCTATTAATCTTTTCTTTTTCTTCATCATTTATATCAGGTTCTACTTCATTCAAGATATCAGATTCTACTCCATCTATGATTTTTTCCATAATTCTTTCAAATCTCCTTTTATAGAATGGATCATTCAGGGTATGCATAAAAGAAATGATTTAGCATTACTTATAAATATTTCCATGATTCTACCAAAACATTTATATAGTCAAAATAAAAAGGGAGGAAAAAAGAAAGGAGGAAAGGATTGAGAAAAACTACGTGGCGTGATTTTTGTCACATCACCTCCTCCCCTTAGAATCTTCTTCATTGGGGTTTTGTCATGGTTGTCTCAACAAATACATCCTTCCCGAAAGGGACTTTTGGGCATCTCGGAGTTTCTTACTCTTGGGAATCACCTCCACTGAAGTGGTTTGTCGACTTAAATTCTACTCGTACTAAATTTTGTACTCGTGTTCTATGTTTTTTGACTCCAGTACTTATTATTGGGAACAAGTACTATATAAAGTTTTCGGTTGAATCTAAAGTTCAACTTATAAATAGTACGAAGAGGCTTTTACAGAGGCTGATACAATGATAATCCATGAAGTGTTCGAAGTGGAAAAAAAGGGAGGAGATATACTTCTAAATTTCAATCATGATATTTTTAATTATTTAAATATCAAGCCATTAGATGAGTTAATCGTTGGCTATGCAGATAACATAGTTTTGCACAGAAAGTATTCATTAAACAGTATCTTCATAAGAATACTCGGAATAAATGAGGAAGGTGCTCTGGAGAGGATTACAGAGTTGTTTAGAAAAAGGAAACTTAACATTCTAAAATCGGAAGACATGGTCATCGATAAGTTCTTTGTTATATACGAGTTTTTTGTTGATTTCACTGGTAGAGCTGAAGAGTTGGAAGAAATAATTTCTGATTTATGGGATAGTAGTTTGGTAAGGAATATCGAATATAAAGAAATAGACCCAATATTTTTAACTGCCACAATAGATTTTTTACAGGAAAGACATAAAAAGTACAATAAATTGCAATTGGATGCCCAAGGTGTTCTAAGAATACCGAAGGAAATTCAAGAAATTGCAAGAATTGAAGAAAGTGATTTTGCATTAATTTCTATAAACACAATGTTACCATTGATTAATATTAAATTCTTTGGTTCGAATGATCCAGTTATTAGGTTAAGTGTTTGTTTAGTAGATAAACCGGGTGCGATAAATTTAATTTGCAAACATATTACGAAAAATGGAGGTAATATCCTAGGTGGTACAACATCACTTACTCGTGAAGGGTTTGGTAGATATACCTTATTTATAGAATTAAGTCCTAAGACAAAAAGTGAGGATCTGTTGAAAGATTTGAGAACACTTCAATTAACCCAAAAATACAAAGAGGAGATAAATAGAACTTTTGAAGAATGGCATAAATTAATGGCAACAAAAGAGAAATTGACAATGACGGAGAATGAAATAAACACAATTCTTTTGAAATTTCATAAACTACAAAAAACAAACTTCGTTTGTGATGAACCAGATTCAATTGAAATAAAAAAATTGAAAGAGATAGCAGTTAGAATCAAATAGGATAGAAAGATACTATGATTGAGCCTAAATCAAAAATGGATAGTGGGTTAAAATCAAGAAGGAATAGATGGATTTTGCTATTTGAGTATTTACTTCTTAAAGCATGGTTTAAAAATAAAGATCTCAAAAATAAAGATTTTTTTAATACCTTTTATAACTCTAATTTGAAGGAAGATATCGGTATTTTCTATGTTGATAAAATAAATCTAAAATACACTGAAGGAAAAATCAGTGAAGCAGAAGTAGATTTCCATTTTGATCTGAAGGAAACTGAAGTAATTGCAGAACCAAAAAATTTAGATCCTAAATATTCAAATGAAGAAATAGAGGGAGATGGGATGGCATTTTCCTGGCATATGAAAAAAGGTAAAGGAGAAATAATCTTAGAGCCAATCGGAGACACACAACTCCAAGTTATTGTGGTAAAGGATATGTTTGTTGAAGTATTTAAACAATTTTTGAAGATTTTTAAGAAAACACATAACATTAAATCAAAAGATAAAATTGTGAAATACAAAAGTTCAGGAAGAATTATTTAGAGCAAAATCATAATCAATTGATGCTTCTAGATGAAGACTAATCTAAGAATCCTTCTTCATCCAAATATTCGATATATGATTTTGCTTTTTCAGCAATCTTATAATTTCTAACAATCTTCTTCTTTCCTTTTATTTCTTTCTCTTGTATCGGATTTGAGAGTATTCCTGCCCTTACAAGCTCTATAAGAGACCCCGATAGTGAAGATTTCGACCCTGACCCCAACTCTTTGAATAGTCGATTAAAATATAGCCCATCTTTATGTTCCAAAAGCTTTTTTAATACAAGTTTATTTTTTGGTCGATCAACCACTATCTTCTGAATCCTCAGAGCAGTTCTCATATCCAATTCTTCTTCATTGCTCGTGCTTTCACCTCCATTTCTTGCAATGGTTTTCTCATACCGAAGTACGTTTAGATGTAATTCGGTACTTATGGACCTTCAGTACTTATAAACCTTTTGATTAAATAAAAGGCTTGTGAATTGGCCTTATCATACCGAAGTACGGAGAGATGTAATTAGGTACTTATAAATCTTTCGGTTGAAATGTTTGGATCTGGTTTCAAAGCACGAGTTCAAAGCATAGAAACAACAGCAAGTATGGGAAAAAAAATTTTTTGCCAAAAAAAAGTAACAAAATAAGTATTCTTCGTTTCCCTTTCAAAAATTGAAGAGGATTGTTTCAGACAGAAAAAAATAGATTTTTCATTCGTCATTTCACTACCACACATCAAATATCAAGGTCAAAGGTCTACAAATCTTTTAGGAAGTGAAATTTATTGATGTTCACTTTCAATTCTCATATTTAGTTTTCAGTAACTCAGTAAAAGGAAATCGAAGATTTTTCACCCCTCACTTTTCCAGCATTTCGCAAAATGCCAAGACCAAAAGTTTACAAATCTATCATATCTTTAGAAAATTTATTGTTACTCAGTAGGGGAAAACAAAGCATACACTCTTTTCTGTTTATCAATAGTGGTATTTTTGACAGGAAAGTTGATAAGAGTATCTACCTTTGATCCAACGATTGATTACTTTGGAATGAAAGTTAGGGACTTAGGTGGATTTTTTCTACCCTCCACATTCCTCTACTTTACAATGTTATTTCCAAGAAAGCCACCACTTTTCAAAAGCCTCATGCTCATATTTTTGTTCTTTCCTTCCTTTGCTCTTCTACCAACTCTCTTCTTGCAAGAAGCAGAGATTTACGATGAATACCAAGGATTTATCTACGACTCAGAGTACTACATTTTGGAGGCAATCTATATCTTCTTTTTCATTTCCTATTGCCTTCTAGGGCTTTTTAAATTGTATGCTTCATACAGAAAAGAAAAAGATATCATCATAAAAAATCAAGCAAAACTCTTGCTTTTCGGGTTTTCTATCCCAATTATCGCTGGGATATTCTTTGATATCAAGGCTCTGTACTTTATGAATATCGAAGGAATCAACATGATTTTCAAGTATTTCCCACCAGCCTCAGGTTCTCTTTTCCTTCTTTTTCTTGGCTTGGTAACAGGATATGCCATGTTGAGATACAGGTTGATGACCCTTCCAATTGAAAATACATTAGAGGAAATCGATTTTTTGAATCTACATTTAAAGGTGGTGTCAAACAGTACAAGATTGGAAGTCATCAACGTATTGATAGAAAACAGAAAAATGAGGTTTTCTGAATTGAGAAAAAAACTTGATGTTAGAAAGAATTTGTTAGGCTATCACTTGAGTGTTTTGAAAGAGAAGTCTATAATAGGTCAAAAGCAAGACAAAAGCTATTATCTCACAGAGAAGGGAAAAAAATTTGTTGAAATATTAGGCGTGCTTTTACAAGAAGAGTTATCTAAGATGAAAGAAACTAGATAGATTTCTGATTAAGAAGAGGCAAGAGTTGATTGAGAGTTTGGAAGAAGATGAAAAGAGAATATTTAACATGATTTGCAACAATGGTGAGGTTTTACAGTCAGAGCTCGTGGATGTTTCAGGGCACCACAAATCAAAGATTTGCAGAATTTTGAAGAAACTTGAAGCAAGAAATATGATTAAAAGAGAAAGAAGAGGGTTGACTTGTTTGATAAGTTTGAGATTAAGACTCTGAACAAAGGCTGGTTGAATTCCTCACATTAACAATCTACTATTATATTAAATGGATTTCCTAATTTCTTTTCATGGTTTGGTTGATTAATCCAAGGTTTAAGTTTTCTATTATGGCTTAGCTATAATAGAAATTCCTCAAAAAACAAAGTTTTTTGGGAATGCCAAAAACTCTTTGAGTTTTTGAGCAATCATGAAAATGCAAAGCATTTTCAATGATCTTTCAGTTGGAATTATGCAATACAGCATAGGTCAACCAAAAACCTTTTATCATAAATCCCTTAGTACCAGTGGTGTTTGAGATGGAGAAATTCCAGCCTGAAGCTTCTAACTTAGACCCAGATCTTTGCAACTGGAACGTTTTAAAGACAGACAGAAAATTGAAAAAACACAGAATAGAGGTCTGGGACGAGACCTTGAGAGATGGAATTCAGCAAGTTGGGGTTTACGTTTCAATAGAGGATAGGGTGAGGATTGCAGAGATGCTGGATGAGATAGGGGTTTTGCATATAGATGCAGGACTTCCCATGGTTTCAAACTATGAGTTTGAGGCTTTCAAGAGGGTTAACGAACTAGGGTTGAAAGCTAAAGTGAATGCTGCTGTGAGGACTGTGAGAGATGATATAGATGTGGCTTTGAAAGCTGATGCCAAGGCAGTCTCTGCATTTGTGGGCTCATCTGCTCCAAGATTGAAAAAGGACTTCAAAAAGTCAGCCCAAGATCTTACAGATGAGGTTTCCGATATAATCACCTACTGTAAGGAGCATGGGCTTTACACTATTTTTGTCACAGAAGACACCACAAGGGCAAAACCTGAAGATTTGAAACTCATGTATCAAAGTGCAGAGGAGGCTGGGGCAGACATGCACATTCTTTCCGACACAGTGGGTTCGATGTGGCCCGAGGGTGCAAGGAATCTCGTTCGGTTCATGAGGGAAGAGGTGAAACTCAAAAAGCCTCTCTCCTGGCATGGTCACAACGACTTAGGACTTGGGGTTGCCACCACTTTGGCTTCGATAGAAGAGGGAGTCGTCGTTCCTCATACCACATGCTTGGGCTTTGGAGAGAGGAGCGGAAATGTTCCTCTCGAGCAGTTGGTTCTGAACCTTGAGGTGAGAGGATGGGAGCATGGCATAGATTTGAAGAGAATTCAAAAATTGGCTCATCTTGTATCGAGAGCTTACAAAATTCCAATACCTTTAAACTCTCCTGTGGTGGGAGAAAATGCCCACAGACATGACTCTGGGATTCATGTTGCAGGAATAATGAGCTGTGGAGAGGAGATATACTCCCCATATCTTCCGGGGCTTGTTGGAAGAGAGATAGAGATTGTGCTTGGAAAGGGTTGTGGAGCTGCAAACGTCCTATTCCACAGACCTGAGCTTGAAAAGGAGCTTGCCTTAAAGGTTGCCTTTAAGATAAAGGAGATAAGTCTTGAGAGAGGAAAGAAGGGAGAGAAAGCCTTTATTCTTCCTCAAGAGCTTGATTCAGTGATTGAGGAAGTTAGAAGTGAATAGGATGTTCTATCTCGTTGGTTTGGGAGTAAAGGGAGACCTTACCTTGGAAGGACTTTCTCATCTTAAGAAGTGTGATAAGATCTATGTCGAGTTCTACACCAACATTCTAAAAACTCCCATCTCTGAGCTTGAGAGAAAGGTTGGAAAAGAGATAGTTCTGCTGAAGAGAGAGGAAGTGGAGGGCTCTTTGGATTTTTTAAGAGAGGCAAGTATTAAAAATATGAATATAGCTCTCTTGGTGGTGGGAGATCCTCTCGTTGCCACAACTCATACAGATATTTTGCTTCAGGCAAGAAAACTTGGGATTGAGTTCAAGATAATTCACAACTCCTCGATTTTAACTGCAGTGGGAGAAACAGGGCTTCAACTCTACAAGTTTGGAAGAGCCACCTCAATTCCCTATCCAGATGAAGACTATAAACCCACGAGCTTTTATGATGCGATTTCAGAAAATAGAAAGAGAGGATTGCACACCCTCATCTTTCTTGACATAAAAGAGGACGAGAATAGATATATGAACCCCAAAGAGGCATTAGAGATTCTCTCAAAGCTTGGGTTTTCTAAAGATTTAGTGGTTTGCTCAAGACTTTCCTATGAGGATCAAAAGATAATTTATGGAAACCTTAAAGACTTGGTTAAATTAGATTACGATTTCTGGGGAGATCCTCCCCACTGCCTCTGCATTCCTTCAAAGCTCCACTTCATGGAGGAGGAGTTTTTGAAAGGTTTCAGGTTAAAATAGGGTGAATTTAAAAGTTCATAGGCACTTTTCAACATTCTCCAACAATGGTCTCATTTCGATGGGCTTAGTTTTGAAAGCCAATGACCCAGATTCTAAGGCTTTTGATTTGATCGATTCATCTGCACTGACAAACATGATTTTTGCCAATGGATCAAATTCAAGGATTTCCCTTGTAGCCTCCAATCCATCCTTTGAAGGCATTCTGTGATCCATTATCACAAGGTCAGGTTTTTTACTGAATTTTTTATATTTCAAAACTGCTTCTTCTCCATCGCATGCACTATCTATGACTTGGTAGCCCCTAAGCCCAAGCAAATCTTTAAAGAGAGCAATGATCTCTGGCTTATCGTCCACCAGAAAGATCCTTGCCATCATGGTTTCACCTTTTCAAGTTCTACCACGAATTTGCTTCCACCTCGAAAATCCCCTTTAACTCTGTCCTCAACCCAGATTTTTCCACCAAAGTTCTCAACTATTCTTCTTGCCAAGTAAAGCCCCAAGCCAGAGCCCTTCACGCCTTTGTCATGTCTCTCGAATCTTTTGAAAATCCTCAACTTTGCATCGTCTGGAATACCTTTTCCTCTGTCTGCAATTGAAATTCTGTAAAATCCATCCTCTTCTGTGACCTCAACATCGATTAGTACCTTCTCTGAGGAATCGAATTTTATGGCATTTTCAAAAAGATTTGAAAAAACATCCTTTAGCAGAGGACCTGCATACACTTTTTGTCCTTCTTTCAGAGAGTAGTTAATCTCAACACTTCTATTTGGATACTCCAAAGCCTCTGATATTGTATCTCTCAAAATATCATCAAAGTCTACAATCTCCCTTTCAACCTTTCTTAGTTTCAAACCTTGAAGCTTTTTTACATTTCCAATCAATTTTCCAATGTTTTTTGCAGAATTTAGGGCATTTTTAAGATACTTTTTCTGATCTTCTAAAAGAGATTCTTCAAGAATTTCAAGATAACCTATCACAACCTGGACCAAGTTTCTTATGTCATGACCCATCAAGTCATTTAAAAATTCTGCTGTGTTTTTTGCCTCAAGAATTTCTTTCTCGCTTTTCTTTCTCTCTGTTATATCTCTCCATATTTCTACGACTTGAAAAACATTCCCTTTTTCATCTCTAATTGGAGAGGCATTGATTTCGACAAAAATCTCATTTCCCTCTGTGTCATAATGGGTGTGAATTGTTGTCATAGGTTTTCCAGTTTTGAAAGTTTCTTTCTTTAGACATAGAGCTAAATCACAAGGTTCTTTAAGGTTATGTGTCACCTCATAGCAAAACTTTCCCAAAATATCTTTCCTTTCAACACCTATGGATTTGCTTAAGGATTTATTGGCATCCATAATCCTATAATCCTTGTCAATGACCAACAACCCTTCATCCATATTTGAATAAACAGTCTCAAAAAAATCCCTCTCCTCTTTTAGTTTTTCCTCCATTTTCCTTCTCCTCTCACTCAAAAATGCAACAAGAATTGATAAAGAGAAAATCACAACATATTCCGGTACATGTTCTGACAAAGGTTCTAATGGAATGTACAAATCTATCAAAAATTCAAGAAAAATGATTAAGGTTACAATATAAATTCCCTTTCTTCCCCACCAGAAGCATGAAATAATGGCTGGGATATAGAGGAAATGGGTATAGATAAATTCTTTTTCCAAAAAAAAGTGAAAATAATAGCTAAGTGTAAGAGAAATTACTATCATAGAGATGATGATGAGAATCTTTGTCCTTTCTCTATCTCTCAGAAGTTCAGCCATCCTTTCAACCTTTTGATTTATTTTATCTTAATTAGTTGAATGCATGTATTTAAGTATTTCGATTCAGAAGAAGGCATCGAGAGAGGTCTGCTGTACGTTGTCCTTTAAAGCCTTTTCAAGTCTCTTAAATGCTTTCTCAACCCTCCCTTCAGAGAAGTCATGTTCTGAACATAGAAAATTCTTTATTCTCTCATAATCTGGAGAGGAAAATCTCATCTCATAATCCTCACTCACTTTTGGGTTTAGGAAGAGCTCTTTCAACTCATCCAAACCATAATCTGAAAATTTCTTCTCTCTCACAATCTTTAAAGCCTTCTTTGGACCAATGCCCGAGACTCCCTCGTTGTAATCTGTTCCTATCAAAATCCCAATCTCTATCAACTCCTCTCTTGAGATTTTCAGGTTTTGAAGTTCCCTCTCTAGGGAGATGAACTCAGGTTCCACAGTTACGTAGATGTTTTTTCTTGGCAACTTTCTCCTCCCTGTGATTGTGAGGTTCCTTACGAGTCTCGGAGTGTTGAAGAGAAGGGAATCAAAGTCTTGCGATGCCGCTGCATAGGTGTCTCCTCTCTCTGTCATAAAAGATGCCTGAGCCTCTCCCTCAGATGGAGCTTGAACGTGTGGAACCCCCATACACTCCAAAAGCTCTTTTGAATCTCTTATCATGTCCTCTTTGAGAAATAAGGTTCTTGAGGCAAACCTTCTCACATCCTCTATTCTTCCTTCCTCCCTAGCTCTTTCCATCTCATCCCTTGCCTTTCTCTTCTCCTCCTCTCTTCTCTTGATGGTTTTCCTCTTGAGCTTTGGAGGCTCTCCATCGAAGACGTAAACAGGCTTTATTCCCTCCTCTATGAGATTTATGGTTCTGTAGAATAAGCCTGAGAGGTGGGAGGTCACTCTTCCCTTAGAGTCCTTTAAAGGTTCTCCATCCCTCTGCCTTATTATCGCTAAAAACTGGTAGAGAGTGTTCAAAGCATCTATGGAGATGGTTTTTCCTCTGAGTCTTGAAAACTCTATTACTTCTCCATTGATTATGTCTGCAAGATCGACGCCCATGATCTTTAAAATGAAGATTTATATTTAAGGTTTGGGGTTTAAATCTTTACCACTGTTATTGGGATCACCCCCTTTTGGAGCTCTTCTGTGGCAATCTCAATCGAATCAGTCTTTTTGGTTTTTATCAGAATTGGAGCACCCATAGAAATCTGTAAGGCTCTCGCACCGATGATCCTTGCTCTCTCAAATCTAGTAAACATGAGAATCAAATGTGTCTCGACGATAGGTTTATAAGGTTTTTGGGTGGAGAGCTCTTAAATCAAAACACCGAAAGCTTTATATTCTATGAATCAATATTCATTCATCCCTTACGTTTCAGGATACCCGACCCAGCCTACTTTTCTTTTTTAAGGGTATCCTACCTTTTTTATTGAAGAGATTTTTTAAATGTTAAATAAAACAAAAGGTAAGAGAAGTGATTCGCAAGTTAGCCCTCCTTGTGGTTGTAAGCTTGCTTTTTAGCTCTCTTCAATAGATAGTTTTGGTCTCAAACGATTTCTACACAGATTGGTGTGGTTATTGTAAAAAGATGAACGAGGTTACTTACAAGGGCAAAAGAATCATAGAGATTTTGAATCGTAAGTCCTGATGAGCTGTACTTCTATTTGAACAAATTTAGATAGTTTTTGGAAGCTTAACATTCCCACAGTACATAAACTTGCACACCTTCCATAACTAAAGGATATTGGAATTTTGGATTTAAAAAAATAAGAGTGAGGGGTAGGAGGAGGAAAGCACAATAAGTTGCATCCTTAAGTGCAAACTTTGCCCTCACTCATCATAATTTGTTTTTTATTACTTATAAGGTTATCGATTACTTTCGATTATTATTTAGAATTAGAGGAATCATTCAATCCAAGGCAGACGACCTTTTAAAGCAAGCCAAAGGCAGAAGGTCTTGATACCACAGCATGTGAAAAATTTCTTGATGAGGCGAAAGACCTTCTGGAGCAGGCAGAGATATTCTTTCCTGGAGGAAACTACATAGCTGCCAACAACTATGCACTTAAGGCTTCTAACAAGTATAAGGATGCTGTTGAGTGCTTAGAGGAGCTTTTAGGTTAAACACAACCTTTTTTCTTTTTTTAATACATTTTCATTCCTAATCACCAAACCATTCTCCCCTGAATGAAGGCTGCAGTTCTCTCGTCCTGTGGGTCCTCAAAAATACATTTTTTTCCCCCAATCTCTACAAACTCACCATCGAGAAGAAATGCAACCCTATCTGCAAGTCTTTCAGCCTGGAACATGTTGTGGGTTGCCATCACTATAGTGGTTAAAGACTCCTCTTTTATAGTTTTGAGCGCCTCTTCAAATACAGAAACGTTTCTTGGGTCCAGGTTTGCGGTGGGTTCGTCCAGGAGCATAAGCTCAGGTTCAAGCACCACAACTCTAGCCAGAGCCACTCTTTGCTGTTCGCCTCCCGAGAGCTTCAAGGCGTTCTTTTTGCCCTCTTCAAGTCCCACCAGTTTCATGGCATCTCTAACCTTTTCATGAATTAAATCCTTTGAAAATTTTCTGATTTTGAGTCCATAGGCGATGTTTTCAAAGACGGAGGAGTTGAAGACAATAGGTTTCTGAAAAACCATGGCCATTCTTCTTCTAACTTTTAATTTTTCATCCTTTGAAATCTCTTTTCCATTGAAAAGCACCCTTCCACTGGTGGGAGTTTCAAGCAAGTTCAAGATCCTCAAAAAAGTGGTCTTTCCGGAACCTGAGGGTCCTATAATTCCAAAGATCTCTCTTTTTTTCACAAAAAGGTTAAGATTCTTTAAAACCTTTCTACTATCAAAATCTTTACAGAGATTTTGAACCTCTACGATTTTCATCTTCTCACCCCCCTCTGTTGAAGCAACGTGAGAAGGAGATTTACAACAAAAGAGAGGGATAAGAGGACAATCCCCAAAGCCATGGCCATCTCGAAGTTTCCCTTCCTAGTTTCTAAAACTATTGCCGTTGTTAGGGCCCTTGTGTGAAATCTCACGTTTCCTCCAACTATTATTATCGCTCCCACCTCTGAGATTGCAGCCCCAAAGCCTGCGATAATTGCAGTTATCAACCCAAACCTCGCTTCTTTCAAGAGGGTTAGAGCGCTCTGAAGCTCAGTGGCTCCCAGAGAGAGGGCAGTTTCCCTGATTTCCCTTCCCACGCCCTGAATTGCTGCAAAGCTCACTCCAGTGATCACTGGTATCGCCATTAAAAGCTGAGCAATGATCATGGCATTGGGGGTGTAGAGCAAGTCCAACCCTCCAAAAAATCCCTTTCTCGATAACAGGAGATAGACTACCAATCCTACAACTACTGGGGGCAACCCCATGAGTGTGTGAACTAGGTTAACTATGAATTTCTTTCCAAAAAAATCCTTAAAACTCAAAAAGGTGGAGAGAGGAAATGAGAGAAGAACAGCGATTGCAACTGCAGTTCCAGAGATTCTCAGAGAGAGAAAGGTGATTTGAAAGAGCTCAGGATCAAGAAAGAGTATAAGGTGAATAGCCCTCGTTAAACCTTCAAGAATTGGACCCATTCTCTACCTCCTATACAATCTCCAAAGAGAGGATGAAAGAGTTTTTCACCATTCTTTTCAAAATCCTCTATCCTTTCCTGAGTCTCCTCAGACATCAACCATTCGATAAAGTCCAGGGCAAGCTCGTAGTTGACTGAGCTCTTCACAGCTATCACTGAATATGGATTCAAGAGTAGTTTGTCCCCCTCAACGAGCACTATAATACTTATATTATCCATCAAGGAGATGTAAGTACCTCTGTCTGCCAAGGTATATGCCAGTTTCTCATCTGCAAACCTTATTGTTTCTCCCATTCCCTCTCCTATCTCAAGGTACCACTCTCCAGCAGGTTCAACTCCTGATGCCTTCCAGATTGAAAGTTCTTTTTTATGAGTTCCAGAATCATCCCCTCTTGACACGAACTCCACATGGTTTTCTGCTATCTTTTGAAATGCCTCAACAATTGAATCCATTCCCTTAACTTTCGCAGGATCGTATTCAGGTCCCAAAACCACAAAGTCGTTGTACATCACACATCTTCTATTCACTCCTAAACCACTCTTAACAAACTCTTTCTCTGCCTTTGGAGAGTGCACTAAAACTACATCCACATCCCCTCTCTCTGCAAGCTTTAGAGCTTGTCCACTTCCAACAGATATCACCTGAACTTCACAGTTACACCTCTCATGGAATTCTGGGAGCAGGTAATCTAAAAGTCCAGAGTCGTAGGTGCTCGTTGTGGTGGCTAGAATCAAAGTCTCTCTCTCTTTTTGTAAGAGGCATCCCTCTAAAAGGAAAAGAAGTACAAAAATCACAAATACCTTTCCCACTACATCACCTATATGTTTGGATAAACATATCGATTTTCATTTATAAAGCTTTTGCTTTTCTATGCTTTGGGACAAAAATAGCTCAGCTCCTCATCCCTAATGCCACCTCATCACC